>JAISZQ010000036.1 GCA_031269165.1 Spirochaetaceae bacterium | reverse complement strand
CTGTCAACAACTTAAGAATTTTGTCCGCAGATTGACGCGGATTTTCACGGATCATACCCCGCTCGATCCGTGTTAATCCGCGAAAATCCGCGGACCTTTCTTTTCTTTTTGCTTAAGTTGTTGACGGTACTATTTTTTCCCCTCCAGAAAAAGGCATATCAATCCGCTATCACACTACATAGCGTCTGCCCGCAAGGTCGGTTACGGTACGAAACTTCGTTTCGTCGCGGACAGACACTGTATTTTCTCACTCTTGAGGTTGCAAAAATACGGGTTTTAAGGTTGAGCCTGTTCCAAAACCTCACGTTGCCCGTCTGCTACAGGCAGACGGGGCATGACAGGCTTCTCCCAAGGCCATCGGCCAACGATGGCCCGCCGTCGCTGGGTAGAGAGTCGATGCTGTCTGTAACGCCGTTTTGCCCGGCCAACCGGGGGCTTTGCCCCCGGTTGGCCGGGCGGAAACACGGAAGAAAAAGTAAATTGGGGCGAAAAAGGCGTTTCCGACCCTAATCCAGCCGGGCGGGGGCTGCCCCAAGCGGGCGGGGACAGACCTCAGCCGCAATATTTACGCGAAAACCGCCTCTCCAGTGCCTTTTTTTCCGTTTTTCTTCGCTGTGCGCCGTATTTATCCCTGTTTTCCCGCCCCGACACACCGGAAACGGCCCGAAATTCGCCTCTTTTTCGCCTTTTTCCCGGTGGCGCGGGCAGACCTCTCCCAAGGCCATCGGCCAACGATGGCCCGCCATCGTTGGGCAACATTGCAGAGGCTATCTGTAACACCACCTTTGCCCGTAAACCGGGGCTTTGCCCCCGGTTAGCCGGGCGGAAACACGGAAGAAAACGTAAATTCGGGCGAAAAAGGCGTTTCCGACCCCATTCCGGCCTGGCGGGGGCTGCCCCAAGATAACTTGTAGGTCACGCCCGCCGGTATCGGCTTGCTCGCCTCCGCCTCGACCGCGTCCCAGTCAACTTCTTTCGCTTCAGGCGGCGGCTCCCCCGCGACTATTTCCGACCAGGACCGATCCCCCCACACGTGTCCCGTCCTCCCCGTCCGAAAGTTGAACCGGACCGAGAACGTCTGCTTGATCCACTGCATAATCTTGGGCAGTTTAAGCCCGTCGGCGGGCTTGATGTAAAACGTGAGCCACACTCCCTCGATTTTAAGCCCGCGCATCTCGAAGCCGAACCGCCCTTTCGCCTCGCGGAGCACCCGGTAAAAAAGCACCGCCGCCCACGCCAACTGGAACAAAGGCTCGCCGACATTAACCGCCGTACGAACCTCGTACCAGACATCTTCTGCTAATTCTCTTGGTAACCGCATAAAAGCCTCCACAGTATATATGCGGTTGGGAGCCGTCCTGCTTTAATCAAACGGGAAAAAAACGCAAAAAAAAGTGAAAAAAGTTACAAGTTGATAGTTTTAAGCGGTCAGTGGCCCGCAGATTGTGCCGGATAGCGGCGGATGAACGGTGATTAAGTTGCCGAAGGCAACCGCTCCCTAAAATAGCCGCCAACCGGAGGAGAGCGCAACCGACAACCAAACGGCACGATTACCGAAGGACGCGAGGCCCGCACAGCAACACCCGTCCCTCGATAACGGGTGGCGTGTTCCATCAGTCGGTTGAACGCTGCCTGAAGGCAGCGTTCAACCGGCGTACATTAATCCCTTCGCCGGATTAAAAGAGTTCCAGCCCTGCGATGTAGTCATGGTATGCCTTGTTCGCGGCGCGGGATGCGGCGAGAGCCTTGTCATATTCCGCGTTGATCGCGTCGATGCGCGTGTCGATCTCCTGCAACCGGGCGAGGTACTGGCCGCCCGCCTCCGTATCTGTTCCCACAGCGGTGAGATTGTCCCGGATGCGGGCTTGTTCGGCCTCCGCCCGCGTGAGTCCGGCGTTGATCTCGTCAACCCGGGACGCCTCCGCGTTGGCCGCTTGCCTGAGCGCGACCGCCTGTTGCAACGCCGCCCGCACGTTCTCCGGGATTTCCCCGTTTGTGATAAAACTCACCAATTCCGGGCTGTCGATACTCATACCGCTCAGGGAAAGCCGCTCGCTTGCCGGAATCTCCTCGACCACCTGAAACGAAAGGCTCTGCCGGGCGGGAAGCGTCCGGTTGAAACGGTAGACGCTCTCCGTCCGCTCGTCGGCCTTTTCCGGCACGGCAAGCGCCGCGTTAAACCGGATAGGATGCTCGATGACGATGCTTTTTTCTTCCATAGCAGTGTTGTTGAACGTGTAGGTGATCTCGTAACTCGTCTTTCGCGTGATCGTCATCACGCCGCCGGAAATCTTTACGGCAGAAATCACGCGGCGCGAATTGGCGGAGACGGAGCCGGACACCGAGAGGTCATCGGCGAATGAGAGGAGGCGTTTTTCCCCCGCGCCGAGAAAGCTCACCAGCGCGTCCCCCGCGTAGGAACCGTTATCAAACACGGTAACCGGGCCCGGCGGGAGTTTTTGTCCCGTGGTGTTGGTGAGTTCCACGCCGATCTGCGGATGGGTTCCCTGAGTAGAGGCGTTGCGGCCATTGAAGATCAGCACCTTCCGCGCCTCGACTTCCCCTTCGGTGAGGGGCAGCATCACGCTCTGCCCCCGCGCAATGGTTACCGGATTCTTGAACGTCCACTCGAACAGGAAGCCCGTATCGGTGACCGCGCTCGACGCACCCGCGCCCGTCCGACCAACCGCCGCCGAATCGGCAACAGCGAACCCCATTTCCGCGCGTTCCATGACACTCGCCGCCGGAGCCGGGGCCCGCATTTTCTGCGCGCTCATCACGCCGTTAACACCGCCGCCCGCATCCGCCGCATACTCGGCTGCCGTAGCGTTCTCCATCATCACACTGCCGTAGACCTGGGCTTCCGCCGCTCCCGCGATCTCAAGCGGCTTCACCGGACGGCCCAAGCGGTAGGGCGGGTAGAGTTGCTGCACAAACGACACCGGCCGCCCCGACACAAGGGTAAGCGCGGTGTTTTCCCAGTCGACACCCGAATCGTTGTCCACGATTGCCCACGCCTGCAAAAACGGTTTTTGCGCGGATAAGTCAAGCCGGTAACTCGCCTTCCACACCGCCGCCGGAATCACGTAGGAGAGGCTCGCCTCGCGGGTGCCGTTTCCGTTGAGTGAGACCGTCACCCGGCGCGACGAGGAGGCCCGGTTTTCGCGCAGGACGGCGAGGGCCTTGCGAAGATCCTCGTTAAGCCGGGGATCGGTGAACGCGACCGAGCGCAGGGCGGACGTCTCGATGACGCGAATGCCGTTTGCCGTGGACACCGATACCGTCCGGTCGTTGGCGGACAGCAACACGCCGCTGATCGTCTCTTCGGAAAATGCGGGACGGTCGTCTCGCGCCCCCCGGTCAACCCCTGCGGGAATCTCCTCCGAAAGGACAATGAGCGTCACCTCCGCGCCTTGCTGCCGCCTGAGCACCTCGATAATGTCGGGGTTGCCGCGCAGGTCAATGGAAAGGTCTTCGAGCGCCGACCATATATAGTTTTCGGACGGGTAACGAACCTGGAGGCTTGAGCCCTTCGGGTCACGCACCACAAGCGATTTCAGCGCGTCGTTCATCGCCGAGAGGTGAAAGGACAGGTCCACGTCCGTCCCCCCGTTCACGGTGCCGGAATGTTCAAAGTAGCCCACGCCGGAAGTCAACAGCGAGACTTTCTTCAAAGGCAGGGTTCCCTCAATGGGACTTTGTCGTTCAATAGGGCTCTCCCGTTCGCTAGGGCTCTCCCGTTCAATGGAAACTTTCCCCTGGGCGGACACGGGTTGCGACAATAAAACAACAACCGCCGCGAATAACACCAATGTTCTCATATAATCTCCTTATCTTGTATCTGTTGTAACCATTTAGTCACCGCTGGGCGGGCATCCTCGATGCCTGGCATCGTCATTGCGAACCCGCGGCAATTTGCCGATGGTGAAGCAATCCAGCCGAGGGGCGTTCTCCCTGGATTGCTTCGCCGCTTCGCGGCTCGCAATGACGGAGGGTGCGCTCTGCCCCCGAAGGGGGCACCGTTGCGCTTTCATGCCGGAATCCGCCCAACTTCGCCTCCACGGCAGGTGGCCGGGGGGCGTTGCGGGGGGCGGTCCCTACAGCCCTCCGCGTCCTGCTTCGGGCTTCCGGGCCAGGGCGTACTCGGTAATGCGTCCATCCGTGGACGCTGAGCAAACCGACGCTTGCGCTTATCGGGTTTGCTTAAGGTACGCCCACAAAACCATGCACCGCATGGTTTTGTCCGCTGAGGGGGGTAGCGGAGGCCCCTAAGCGCAAGCGGCGGGCCGGAACGAGGGGTCGGCAATGAAATTGCCGCGACTTCCCACTGTCAACAACTTAAGAATTCTTGTCCACGGACTGCCAGATGGCGGCGGATTTTCACGGAATTAACACTTCGCTCGTCATCGCGACGCCCTCCTCGTTTAGCTTCCGCCTCCCGCTTTTAGGCGTGCCTCTATCTCCTCCAATGAACAACCCGCCTTAATTAAGTTTAGGATTTCCATGTTTCTTTCCTGCCAACCCTCCTGCCTGGCGTAGGTTATGCGGCTCTGGGTGTCCAGTTCGTATTTGTATTCGCTCTCCAGCCGCGCACGCTCAACCTCGTCCCGGCTTATTGTCATTAACACTTTGCTCGCCATCGCGATGCCCTCCTCGCACTCGATTATTTCGTTTATTTTATCCCGTTTCTCCTTGTCTGTCAAAAACCGGAAGTAAAACGCCCACCGTTCCGGCGCCGTCATTTCCG
>JAISZQ010000019.1 GCA_031269165.1 Spirochaetaceae bacterium | reverse complement strand
TGATACATACCCATCAGCGCGTATTCGCATACATTCGCGTACATTCGCGGACAAAAAAACTAAAAATCTGTGTAATCCGTTGACCACTCTTATATTCCATTTGCTTAAGTTGTTGACAGTGAGAAGTCTCTCCCTTTTGACTACCGGCCACTCACCACTACCCCGTATTTGCCTTTCCCCACTCTCTATGCTATTATAGTAAACGTTGTTTCAGAAATGTCAATGAAGGAAAAACCGGTATTCTGATACTATTCCCCGGGACAATGATACCGGGGAGGGCTTGAAAAGGTTTGGGGAAGCGGGGGAAGTACCGCGAAACAGAGGGGGTTCCGTGAAGACGGAGAAATGGTCGTACCGTATGCTCTCCTCATGTCTCACGGCGGCATTGCTCTTGTGCGCCGTGGTTATGTTCACCGCCCGCTATCACTCCCCCGAAGGGGGAAGGGCCGCGCTTTCCCGGCATACCGTCCCTGAGGAAAGGGCCTTCGACCCCGGTATCCCAATGGAGTTGCCTGTCGGCGAGCAGGTCAACCGGGCCGTGTTCCTGCGGACCTTTTACCTGTCCTTTGGCGTGTATGCGGCCGTGCTGGCAGGCGGCATCTTTGCCGCGTCTTCGCCCTTCTGGGGCATATATCTGGTTGCCGGGGCGGGGACGGCGGTGCTTGCGGTGTATGCGCTGGACGACTTCTTTACCGTCAACATCTTTGTCTATCTTGCCTACCTCACGATGGTGTCCCTCATGTTTCCGCCGCGAAGGGGGTGCGTCCTGTCGGTGTGCGGCATACTGTTCTTCCTGTTGTTCATCACGCATCCGCCCTTCATGGGACTGTCGCTGGGAGGAGCCGCATTTACCCGGCCTTCTCTCGCGGAAACGGGGACGCTGGCCATCGTCATGGCACTGGCGGCAACGGTCATGATCATGCTGCGTTCCCGCATCGACCAATACCGCTACGACCAGGAGACGATAGCCCATCTCAATCTGGTAGAAACGCGGCTCATGCTCTTTAACCATCGGTTGCAGGAACTGGCAAAACAGCGGGGCGAGGAGGCGGTACGGGAGGAGCGGCTGCGGTTTACCCGCGATCTCCACGACAGTTGCGGGTACGCTTTCAGCAACATCATTCTGGTAAGCGACGCGGCGGTGAGCCAGAGCGACATGGGAACGACGCGCGCCGAGGAAGTTTTTCAGCGGATACGCGGGCTGGCTTCGCGGGGGCTGGACGAGACACGGGAAACCCTGCACCTGATCCGCAAAATACGGGAGCCCACTCACACGAGCGTCGAGACCATCTACCAACTCAAGAAAATATTCGAGGAAGTGACGGGCATCACGGTCGCCGTTGAAACGGGCAACATGAAAAACGACTACGGGCCCGCCGTCAACACAGTCATTTCCCGGATAATCCAGGAATCGTTTACCAACTCGATACGGCACGGACGGGCGAGCCGCATCCAGATACAGTTTTGGGAATTCCCCCGCGAGTTCACGATGACCGTCACCGACAACGGCATCGGCGCCGAGCATATTGTCAAGGGCATAGGACTTGCGGGCATGGAGGAACGGCTCGCGCCGGTGGGCGGCACCCTCGCCGTATCGTCCCCGCAGGAAGGCGGCTTCCGCCTGAGGATAACGATACCGCTGGTACCGACAGACCGGGTAAACGCATAGCAATAAAATCGAACCACGAACGACAAGAGATTGAAAATCCCCGGCCTTTGGCCCGCAACCACACGAACAAATGGGTCATTGCGAGCGGGGCACTCATTAGAACCTGTTAAAAATCTCAGCAAAAGGGGGAAAGCCTTCCACTGTCAACAACTTAAGAATTTCGTCCGCGGATTGGCGCGGACTTTCACGGATTATACCCCGCTCGATCCGTGTTAATCCGCGTCGCCCTATGGCGCAATCCGCGGACCTTTCTTTTCTTTTTGCTTAAGT
Source organism: Spirochaetaceae bacterium (assembly GCA_031269165.1). Taxonomy (GTDB): domain Bacteria; phylum Spirochaetota; class Spirochaetia; order Treponematales; family Breznakiellaceae; genus JAIRNN01. Next base: position 1,923 of record JAISZQ010000019.1, on the reverse strand, counting down.
CGTTGACGGTATTGAGCATCCCCCGTCTTTTCTGTCATACTGGCAACCGGTTAGGAACGACATCGTATGGAATCAAAGATTAAAATCCTGCTCGCCGATGATCAGACGCTGATTATCGAAAGTCTCAGCACTTTCCTCGCCAATTACGCGGAGGACATGACCGTCATCGGGGCTGTTTCAAACGGCAAAGAGGCGGTGGCCGCCACAGAGCGGGAACACCCGGACATCATCCTCATGGATGTGCTTATGCCCCAGATGAACGGCATTGAAGCGGTCGGCCTAATAAAAGAGAGGTACCCCGCAATCAAGATCGTCATGCTTTCCACCTACGACGAGGACGAATATGTCCGGGCGGCGATTTTGGCGGGCGCGTCAGGCTATCTCCTCAAGGCCATCTCCCCGACGGAACTCATCACCGTGATCCGGGCCTTGAAAAACAACGTGGTCCAAATCTCTCCCGAAATCGCCCGCAAGATGGTGCAACAGAAGTATAACGAGCCTCCCGGCGGCGCGGTTCAGGCGGACTCCACGGAAACGTTGCCCTGGCTCAAGACCCTCACCGCCCGCGAGCGGGAAATCTTCACCTATATCGCCATCGGCTACGAGAACGAAGAAATTGCAAAAAAGCTGTACCTCGCCCCGCAGACGATCAAAAACCACGTTAGTACGATTTACCTAAAACTGGGCGTCAAGAACCGTTTTGAAATAATCCGGCTCGCAAACAAGCGGTGAAAAGGATTATCACAAAGAACCGCTGATCACGGCGGCACGCCGCTTGCCGATACGACCGCTCAACAGCCTCGTCTTACCAAATGATACATCCCGTTAGAATCGGGAAAGCACAGTATTTTGCAGTCTTGAAACCGCCCCGGCTTGCGCTTTTTCGAGTGTTACTTCCGACTGGGCTGCCGAAAACAAGATCATGATTTCCTTTTCAAACAAGACTTTGTTTATTTTTGAAAGGATGTAGTACCGATATTCCTCGCCGGTTTCAGAATCGGCGCTTTCCGCGCCGCTTTCGTCCGGCGCGTCAACATCGGCGGGCGAGTCTCTTTCAAACGAAACTTTGATCCAATAATCGTATTCCCGGGTTGCGCCCGCAAACGTATGTCCGGCTATTTTTTTGAGGAACACTTCAAAGAAATCCCCCAGATAGTAATCCGGCCGACCGCCGCTCTCCGCCACCAGCCGGTTATACATCCGCAAAAATACCGCTTGGGAAAAATCCTGCTCAACCCTGAAGTATTCGCTCCACTTTTCAAGCGCGGCAAGCCCGCTTCCCTTTTCGGTTGTTACAAAAATATAATCGCCTGAGTAATCGGCCGCCGCTTCAACAAGCCTCTCGCCTGAGTCAAGATAGCGTTGCAACCATTGCGGTATGTCTCCGGCGAGATTTTTATGTTCAATAATGGTGTACGAGCGCGGCTGGGAAACGGCAATGGTTTCTCCAAATTGACTTTCGTCAAATTGTTTGGTGGCGCATGAAACGGCGAGAATAACCTCCAGCAAAAGGAAAAGGACGGCTTTAACAAACATATTTCTGGGTGTTGTCCTCTATTGTACCATGTCTCCGCTCAAATTGCAAACGGAGCCTGTTCAAAAACCCTGCGAGACTTAAGCCTCCGCTGTGATTCGGTCGCGGGCTTTGCCCGCTTCTGGAGTTTCGGGCGGGGCTTTGCCCCGCTTGTTCCGAAACTCCATGACTGAAAGTTGGGATTCGGGGGCTTTACGGGGGTCTCCCTACAGTCCTTCGCGTCCTGCTACGAACTTCCGGGCCGGGGTGTACTAAGTTCTGCGTCCATCCGTGGACGCTTGGGGTACGCCCACAAAACCATGCACCGCATGGTTTTGTCCCCGTAGAGGGGGATAGCGGAGGGCGAAGACCGGAGCGAAGGGGGAGACTTCCCCCTTTTTGCTGAGATT
>JAISZQ010000382.1 GCA_031269165.1 Spirochaetaceae bacterium | reverse complement strand
AAGCCCTGCTCAAAGCCTGCCCCGCGAAACTCAAAGCCATCCTGATGAGCAACATCGCCATCATTCTGGGCATGATACCCATGGCCTTAGGCATAGGCGCGTCCTTAGCGGAAATGCGGCAGCCTATGGGCATCATCACCATCGGCGGCATCGTGTCCTCCACTATTCTCACCCTCTGGTTTATTCCGGCCATTGAGCGTCTCGTTATCCGGCGCGCAAAAAAACAAACCGGAACCGGAAAAGGAAACAACACATGAAAAAGCGTATAACCATCAGTGTCATGATCGTTTTTATCACCGCCTTTAACGCGGCGGCCCTTGAGTATGACCTGTCCGCCTATCTTCACGCGGTCGAACAGAACAACACCGATATTGCCTTGGCCTATCGGGAACTCCTGCTTTCCCGTGAACAGGTGAAACAGGCGCGGTCCCCGCTGTTGCCGGGAATCGGCGCGGAGGGGAACTATACCCGCAACCTCCAGGATATGCCCCGTTCTACGGCGGTGGCATCAAGACCGGGCGGCGGGCCGCTTATCTATCAGGACGTGGACACAAACTATGACAACGAACTTTCAATCGGCGTGGGTCTAACGCAAAAATTGTTTGACCCGGCGGCGTGGGCGCAGTACCGTCAGGCGAAGAAGGGCCTTTCGATACGGGAACAGGCTTTCGAGGCAACCCGGCAGAACATCCGCTCTGCCGCGAAAAAACGTTACGCCCAAACCCAGCTTGCCCTTTCGGTGCTTACCATTCGGGAAGCCTCCGAGGAGGCAAGCCGGACCTTGTATCAAAGTGCCGAGCGGAAATACCACGCCGGGGCCGCCACGGAACTTGACCTCCTCATGGCCGAGGTTGACTGGAAACAAAAAGCCCTCTCCGTTGACGAAGCCCGCAGGAACGCCGAAACCGCACTTCTTGCCTTCCGGCAGTTTGCCAGCATTCCCCTCTCGGAAGAAATCGTCCTTACCGAGAACTCAGGCCAAATCCCGCCGCTTCCCGAACCCCGCGCTCTGGACAGCGTCCTGGCAGGACGGGCCGATTACCGCGCCCTGCTGCTCTCCCGTGAACTGGCGGATATAGGAAAAGACGCCGCCCTCAGTTCTTTTTTGCCGACCGTTTCCGCCGGATTTTCCTTTGCCTACGGCGGCATGGGGAACGATTCCCTGACTGGTGATTCCGATTACACCGCCATGCGGTTAACCCTCGGTGCTACCATTCTCCTTTTTACGGGCGGCTACCGGCTGTCCCGCGTAAGGGCGGCGCGGATAGAGCAGGAGAAATCGTCCCTGACCCTGACCAAAAAGCAAAGCGACATAGAAAGCGAACTTATCGGCATCCGCCTCAGGCTTAACGGGGCAAGCAAACGTATCGAGGCGGCCCGGCTCATCGAGACCGCCGCCCGTCGCGCCCTTGACCTCTCCCAGACCGCCTTTACCAACGGCCTTGTAACCCGGCTTTCCGTTACCGAGGCGGCCAACCGCCTGGACGAGGCAAGCCTCGGTTTCCAGAACGCCGTCTGCGAATACCGCCTGGCCTTTTACGATTGGGAAATCGCGTCGGGAAACGCGGAGTAAGGCAACGTAGGAGGTGTAAGATAACGAAGAACCGGGGGCATCGCGTTTCAGCCGGGTTTGTGCTTATCTTTACCAACGAGAGTATATATACATTATGGAGATTGTTCCAAAACCCAGCGAAAGGGGTAAAGTCTTCCCCCTCGCTTCGGTCTACGCCCTACGCTACCCCCTTCAACGGGGACAAAACCATGCGGTGCATGGTTTTGTGGGCGTACCTTAAGCAAACCGCATGGTTTGCTCAGCGTCCACGGACGGACGCATTACTGAAGCACACCTGCGGTGTGCCACGCCCCGGCCCGAAAGTCCGAAGCAGGACGCTGAGGGCTGTAGGGTACCACCCCCCGTAACGCCCCCGAATCACGGTGAGGAAAAAACCTCGTGGGGTTTTGGAACGGGCTCTATGAATAACGAAGTTGAAAAAGGTAAATGTCCGCACTGTGGCAAAACTGCGATTAGGCGCAAGGAAATCAAAGAAAAATTCGGTTGTCGTGATATGGGTGATGGGTGTTTAAGCCCACAATCGTAGTGTTACGATTGCAGGAAAGAGAAACGCAAAGGGAAGCGATAGATTGCACGGGGCTAGAACCGCCCCCGGTTTACAACAAAAACAGCGTTACAAGCAGACTCGATTGCCTCATCAAAGAGGGCCGCAGGAGAAGTTTGCCCCGTCCCGCCGTCTTCCAATCACAGAAAACCTGAATCACACGGAACCACAAATAAGCGCAGATGGATGTTTCATCTGCGCTGTGGTACCGTGATTCAAGCCTATGTGACCAGAATGCGGCGCTTCCTTAGTAAGTCGCTACAACGCCGCCCGCAAATTCCTTGTTGCCGGTGATGTAGTCTTTCACCTTCTTCGACTGGAGCACCTGCTTCAACGCCGCGACACGCGGGTCGGCTTCGTCGCCCTTGCGGACGACAAGGCCGTTGACATAGGGCGAATCGTTGCCTTCGATGATGAGGGCGTCCCGCGCCGGGTTGATGCCGGCCTCTATCGCGTAGTTGCCGTTGATGCAGGCCGCGTCAACATCGCTCAGAGAACGGGGAAGCTGGGCCGCTTCAAGCGCGCGAAACTTGAAGTTGTGCGGGTTGTCGGTGATGTCGAGGTCGGTCGGCCTCAGTCCGGCGGCGGGGTTCACCTTGAGCAAGCCGTTTGCTTGGAAAAGCAACAAGGCGCGTCCGCCGTTTGCCGGATCGTTCGGGATGGCGATGGTCGCGCCGTCGGGAATTTCCGTCACGGACCGGTACTTGTTGGAGTAGAGACCGAACGGCTCGATGTGCACGCCCCACAAGAACGAAAGTTTGGCCTTCCAGTCATCGCTCGACTCAAGATAGGGCACGGTCTGGAAGTAATTCGCGTCGAGATCGCCGGAAATCAGCGCCGTATTGGGCGTGATATAATCGGTAAACTCGACGACGCGCAACTCGTAACCGAGGGCCGCATAGTCGTCTTTGACCAGATTGAGCAGCACCGCGTGGGGTGTTGGGCTCGCGCCAACGGTCAACGTCTTGGCGCTGTTCTGCTTCGCCCCAGCGGCGAACACGACGCCGGCGGTCAAAACAACCGCCAGCACGACAAACGATAATCTTTTCATAATCCCTCCTATAGGACTAATAAGATATAGAGTCAGTTTCAAAACATGAGGTTTTGCAACAGACTTTTAGGGTTACCCCTATTTTCCAAAACAACTGTGGAATATCGTTCCACGAAACGCCGGGTACCAAGCCGGGGGCGTTGCGGGGGCTGGCCCCCGCAGAGGGGGTAGCGGAAGACGGCTCGAAACCGCCTAAGCACAAAGTGCGACGCGGTTTTGAGCCGTCTGGAGCGAGGGGGAGGCTTCCCCCCTTGTCCTCTCCGCTATCGCTTCGACAGCAAACTCCTGCTTATCGCGCTTCCCGCGAACTGCACTAACTCGACCAGTATCAGGATGACGATGACCGCGCCGATGGTTACGTCTATGCGGAAGCGGTAGTAGCCGTAACGGATCGCCACGTCGCCGAGGCCGCCGCCGCCGATCGCGCCCGCCATCGCCGAATAGCCGATGAGGTTGATGATAGCGAGCGCGAGGCCGGATACGAGGGCGGGTAGTGCTTCCGGGAACAAAACCTTCCATATAATCTGCGTGTTTGTTGAGCCCATCGCCCGCGCCGCCGTGATGACGCCTCCGTCCACTTCCTGCAAGGCTGCTTCCACGATACGCGCCACGAACGGGGCTGCCGCGATTGACAGGGGGATGATGACCGCTGTCGGGCCGATGCTCGTTCTGATGATGAGGCGCGAGAGCGGCATGAGGAGTATCATCAAAATGATAAAGGGCAAGGACCGGAAGAGGTTCACGAGGCGCGAGAGGATCTGGTAACTGACCGGACGGGGGTTGAGGCCGCCCGGCGAGGCGTTGAAGAGCCACATTCCCAGCGGCGCGCCCATCAATGCCGCGAAAAACGTCGAGGCGAAGGTCATATAGGCCGTTTCGAGGGTCGGGACGGGCAAGAGCCGCGCAATTTCCCTGATATTAGCAAACATTGAGCATCTCCTTTGCCGCTTTCGACTGGGGCGCGTCAAAAATCCGCCCAACCTCGCCCGTTTCGACGACACGCCCGCTGTCAAGCACCGCCACATGGGAACAAATCGCGCGAATCACTTCCATCTGGTGGGTCACGAGAACCACGGTGAGCCCCAGTTTGGCTTGCAGGTCTTTGATGAGCGCGAGAATCGACCGCGTGGTCTGCGGGTCAAGGGCGCTCGTCGCCTCGTCGCAGTACAGCGTTTCCGGGTTCACGGCCAGCGCCCTCGCAATGGCGACCCGCTGTTTCTGCCCGCCCGACAGTTCCCGTAGCCGCGCCGTCTTCTTGTCCGCGATCTGCACGAGTTCAAGCAACTCGTTCACCCGTGCTTCTCGGTCGGCGTGGGAAATCCCGGCGATTTCGAGCGGGTAAGCGATGTTGTTCGCGGCGTTGCGCGATGAGAACAGGTTAAAGTTTTGAAAAATCATCCCCATCTTCCGCCTTTGTCCCAACAGTGCCGCCCCGATAAGCGTATCGACCCGTTCGCCGCCATAGCGCACCTCGCCCGCATCCGGCCGTTCGAGGAGGCTCATCACCCGCAACAGGGTGCTCTTTCCCGCCCCGCTCTTCCCGATGACGCCGAAAATACTCCCGTCGGGGACGGCGAGGCTCACGTCCTCCACGGCAACGAGGCTGCCATAACGTTTTGTTACCGATTCCAGTTCAATCACTCTTTATCCTAGTATAACAATAGATTTACAATACGTCTAGTGCCACCTTTTGTCAAGAGGGCATTTCGACAAGGTTACACCATTTTGCGAAAAAAGTCTTGTATGCGGACGGAGAGGCCGGCAATTCCAATTTCAAAACGGTACATTGCCGTATTGGGCAGACTTTTCCTGTGGCCATTTCTAGGTGGCATTGCGGAGGCTGTCTGTAACGCCGTTTTGCCGTGAACGGGGCGGTTAGCCGGGCGGAAACACGGACGAAAAGGTGAATTCGGGCGAAAAAGGTGCTTCCGACCCTAATCCGGCTTGGCGGGGACTGCCCCAAGATAACGTGTAGACCATTCCCGCCGGTACCGGCTTGCTTGCCTCCGCCTCGACCGCGTCCCAGTCCACCTCTTTCGCTTCAGGCGGCGGCTCCCCCGCCAAAATCTCCGA
>JAISZQ010000378.1 GCA_031269165.1 Spirochaetaceae bacterium | reverse complement strand
CAAAGGCCGCCCGGAGTGATAACGCTGCATGAGGGCTGGACCCGGTTTCAGAACATATTTATGGGATGGCTCATCGCAAAAAGATGTGTATAAACGGTAGCCGTAGAGGGGGTAGCGGAGGGCGCAAGACCGGAGCGAGGGGGAGACTTCCCCCTTATGTTTGGTTTTGGAACTGGCTCGACTGAAAGTATGACGTTGCCCTGCTATTACTCCCCTTGACGCTTTCCCCCACCCCGCGCTAGTATGGCCCTATCCTTCCTTCCATTCGTTCTTTAACGCTAACTGGGCGCGTGGTTGAAGCAAGGCAAACATAACTTAGGAGGTTCGTATGGGTTTCTTAGGTCTTTGCCTTCTTTTCGCGGGCATAGTTCTAATCATGGACGGTGTTGCGGCAATCCCGAAACGGGACGTGGCACGTGCGGCTTTTACCAACTTCAGTAATCGTGCGGCAGGGCACGTTTTTCTGATGGGGACTATCATCGGTTTTGTCAGGGCGGGTGTCCCCTCTCCGGCTTATGCGGCGGGAGGTGCGTGATGGCTTCTTCATTTTCCGCTTTTGTGAAAAGGCAGGGGCTCGATCTTTCGTGGAACCGGCTGGGAATCAAGGGCATGGGTGCGATGGCGCAGGGGCTCTTCGCGTCGCTTCTGATCGGGACGATTCTCAACACCATGGGGACGCAGACGGGGCTTACCTTCCTTAATAAGGTCGGGGCTTTCGCGACAGGCGTTACCGGCGCGGCGATGGCCGTTTCCATCGGCTTCGCGCTTGAGGCGCCGCCCTTCGTGCTGTACTCGCTCGTGGCGGTCGGCCAGGCGGCAAACAGTCTTGGCGGGGCGGGCGGGCCGCTTGCCGTCTACTTCATCACGGTGATCGCGGTGATCGCCGGGAAACTCGTGTCAAAAGTTACCCCCATAGACCTGATTGTAACGCCGCTCGTAACCATTGGCGCGGGGGTCGGCGCGGCGTTCTTGCTTGCCCCGCCCATCGGGAAGGCCGCCTCTGCCATCGGGATCGCGGTCATGTGGGCCACCGAGATGCAGCCCTTCATCATGGGGATCGTCATATCGGTGATCATGGGTATTGTGCTGACGCTGCCGATAAGCTCGGCGGCCATCTGCGCGGCGTTGGGACTGACGGGACTCGCGGGCGGGGCGGCACTTGCCGGTTGTTGCGCGCACATGGTCGGTTTCGCCGTCGCCTCGTTCCGCGAGAACAGGCTGGGCGGCCTCCTCGCGCAAGGGCTGGGGACCTCGATGTTGCAGGTGCCCAACCTCATGAAAAAGCCGGTGTTATGGCTACCCGCAGTGCTCGCCTCGGCAATCAACGGCCCGGTCGCCACGTGCCTGTTCAAACTGGAACAAAACGGCCCGGCAATCGCGTCCGGCATGGGCACGAGCGGACTGGTCGGCCCCATCGGAGTGGTAACCGGCTGGATCTCCCCGCCTGAAACGGCCGCCGGTGGAGGAACCCCGGCTGACTTGGCGAGCCTCATCTTCGTTGCCGTGATCATCCCTGCCGTTTTCGCGCTTCTTGCCTCGGAGATCATGCGGAAAAAAGGGGGTATCGAACACGGCGATCTGAAGATTGATTGCTGAAAACGTAATAGAGTTGTTTAAAAACCTCACGTTTTCAAACAACTTCCGCTAAAAAATGCGGTTTTGTAAGGCTAAAGCCATGCGGTAACGAGAGTTTGCCCATAATGGAGACCCATTATGGACTTAAGGCCCGAGGTCCGCAACTTCCTTAAAACCCGCATTTTTGTAGCCTTGAGGTGAAAAAACGCCGTGTCTGGCCACAAAGGGCACAAACGTAGTTTGCGTGCCGACTTTGTGGACAGACACTAACGAGGATTCCAACACGATTGTCCCCGTGGATAAAAGAATCCGGTAAGCACTAGAAGCCAAACAGGGCCGGTCCGCGCCGCAACGCTCAAGGATTTGGTTCAATCCCCGATTTTTTCATCTTTTTCACGCTTTTTCCCCGTCAGACTAAAGCAAATCAGATGGTAACGCCTTATATAAGGTATGAAGTATAAACGGGAACTTTCTGAAAACGTCTGGTACGAGGTTCGTACGGCGATTAATGTTGGCGAGCCGGTCTTCCGGCTGGCGTGGGCGGTGACGCTTTTTTACCGCGTCCTCATCGAAACGAAGGCGAAATTCGGTTTCGAGATGCGCGGGCTTAAACTCGAAGAGGCCTGGCTCACGTTTTACATCAAGCCAGCCGACGGGCTTGAGCTGCCCCAGATCATGCAGTGGCTGAAACAGACGTCCACCGGATTACATCTAACAAACTATGACAGTATTATATCATAGACAAAAAAAAGTGTCAAGTGTTTTATCAATTTTTTTCACGTTTTTTTCAAAAAACACTATACATTTGTTTACCTTTCCTAAAGTTTCGCGCCTGACCTGCCGATAACGGCCTCCAGTTTCACGCTTGCCGCATTCAAGTCTATCACTTGCTTAGCGTGCGAATAATGTTCCATCATTGCGCCGCTCTTGTGTCCGGCGAGTGCCTGAATTTCGAAGGCGCTTATTCCGGCCTGTCTGCCGAGCGTTACAAAGGTGTGGCGGCCTGAATGAAACGTTATGCGCCGTTCCTTGCGATCCTTCTCCGTTATGCCAATCTTCCCAAGCATGGAGTAAAACCACTCCTGAACCGATGACACGCACACAGGACGGCTTTTCTTTCTTCCGGTGAATATGTAGCCGCTCCCGGCAGGGATCGCGTCAAGGAGAGCCCCGGCAACGGACGGAAGCGGCACCGTCCGCGCGCTCCCGGACTTCGGCGCCTTCAAATCCTCGTAATTTTGCCAGTTGCGCGTGATGTGGATCATGCCGCCGCTAATATCCTCGTAGTGCAGACCCCGCACTTCCCCCAGACGCATACCGCTCAGCACGCCGAGCATAACCGCCAGTTTCTTCTTAGGTTCAAACGGCACGTCCGCCAGCCGCTGGGCCTCCTCTCGTGTGAGGCAACCCTTTTCCGTCTTAACCTTCGCGGGGGCTTTGATATTCTGAAACGGGTTGCCGCCAATGTCCCCGCAACTGACCCCGTATCTGACCGGAGCGCGGATCGTCTGAAGACAGCCGTCTATCCTGACCGCGCTAAGACCCTTGTTTGCCAGATAAAGCATCCACCGCCTTATTGCCACGCCCGTCAGTTCGCTCACCTTCATCTTCTGGAACGGCGCGTATGGCTCAACATACAGCCGCATAATTTCCCGCGACTTCCTGATATACAGCACGCTCACCTTCTTGCCTTGCAGTTTCTCGCGTTCTTGGAAATGCTCGTGCCCCGCGTCCCAGTAGGCCGACACATAAGAGAGAAGCCCGCTGTTGCCGGTGCCCGGCCTTACCTCGTCCAGCATGAACCGCGCCGCCTCGTCCGCCTCGGCCCGCCGCCCCCTCTTCCCGGCCGCAACAACCCCGGTTGACCGCACCGCCGAATAACGCCGCTCGTCCGCGTCCCAGTACCGCGCGTACCACACGGACGCGCCGCTCTTGTTCTTCTTGCGGTATAAACTGTATGCTGCGTGTTTTGTCTTCATAAAAGACCTCCTGAAAAACAATTCTATTATCGGCATACATTGCAAGAAAAAATCGGTAAAACATGGCGGTTATCGGCAGTTGCCGTAGGAATTGCGCGTCTTTTTGAAACGGACGTAATCCAACCCCCTTCTTATGCGAATACAGCCATTTTGGAGAGGGACATCACCTAAGAAAAAACGAGGGCAAAAAAATGTTGTTGCCGGGGCGGTGAAAAACACGGCGCAAAAGCCGGTTACTTAGTAACCCGTGAAAACCCGCCTTTATAACCTGAATTCCGCAAAAATTAGCGTAGACATATCCCCTAGATACTTAAAAGGATGTCATCGACAGCGTCAAAAGCCGAGAGGATTTGTTTTTGTTTTCTGGTTAAAGTTTTTG
>JAISZQ010000208.1 GCA_031269165.1 Spirochaetaceae bacterium | reverse complement strand
TTCCGCAATGCGGGCATTTTACCGGTGCTAATACCATTTTTCCCCTTCCCTCTCTTTGGGTTGTTTGTGTTATTTTATCATGTTCCTTGCCAGTACGCAACACCTTTCGTCCGCGACCCATTACCGCAAGGAAAAAACCGCGCGGGGTTTTGGAACCGCCTCGGTGAAATCAGCGTGATCAGCCGCAGAGTTCCCCGCCCGACATCGTCCAGAGCGTCTTCGTTTTCCCGATCATTTCGGGCGGACAGGTGAAGATGTCTGTGTCCCAAAGTACCATGTCGGCGAGATACCCTTCCTTGATGCGGCCGAGGCGCGTCTCGTCGAAGTTGGCCCAGGCGCTGCCCGCCGTGTAGTTGTCGACGGCGGCGGCGACGTCGATGCGTTCGTCGGGGTAAAAGCCGCCTGGGGGGTAACCTTTTGCGCTATCCTGCCGGGTGACGGCGGCGGCGATGCCCAGCATCGGGTTTACGTGTTCAATCGGGCAGTCGGTGCCGTAGGCGCTCCGTACCCCGCGCCGTTCCATGCTGCCCCAGGCGTAGGAAGTGGCGGCCCGCGCCGCGCCCAGCCGTTTCTCGGCGATGTAGAGGTCGTGGGCGAGAAAAACCGGTTGCACAACGGCGACGATGTCCCGCCCTGCCATCCGGTCTAAGAGGCCGCCGTCGGTGATTTGGCAGTGAATGACGCCGTGTCTCCGCCGCGAAGAGTCGGGCGGCAACGCCTCATACGCTTCGATGACGTTCTCGATCGCCGCGTCCCCGATGGCGTGTATCGCCGTCTGAAACCCCGCCGCGTCCGCCTTGCGTACCAGTTCCTGCAACACCGCCCCTTCCATCGCCGGAACCCCCGTTGTGCCGGGACTGTCGTGGTAGGGCGACCGGAGCGCGGCGGTATGGGAACCCAGCGAGCCGTCGGCAAAGAGCTTCAGGGGCCCCATCTTGAGATAGTCTTTGATAAATACGGTTCCCGTGACGATCTTTTCTTCTTTATATATGTTCAGGTAACGGTCTTTCTCGGCACTGCCGCACTGCATGACGATGCGAAGGGGCGCGTGTCTTTCCCTGAGCACATGGGTAAACGCCGCCTTCATCTCGGGGAAATCCGGCCCCATCGTGTCGTGGGACGCGGCAGAGGTGACCCCATAGGACAACGCGGTCTTCATCGCCGCCTCAAGCCGGAGCACGAGATCGCCGGGGGTGGGCTTGGGGAAGAGCGTCCGGGCAAGAGAGGCGGCGTTTTCCTTGAGCACGCCGTTGGGCTTCCCGTCGTCTCCCGTTTCGACGATCCCGCCTTCGATGACCGGCACCCGGTCCGCGATTCCGGCCCGTTCGAGGGCCCGCGAATTGCACAGCGCGACATGGCCGCAGACGCGGAGGAGGATAACCGGATGGGCAGTGGAAATTCTGTCCAGATCGGCGCGGGTGGGATAGCGTTTCTCGCATTGGGTAAACAAATCCTGGTCGAGGCCGAACCCCATCACCATGGCGCCGGGGGGAACATGGTGCTTTTCGATAAAGGCGCGCCCCCGTTCAACAATTTCATCGATACAGGCGACCCCGCCGCAGTTAATCTGCCGCTCGAACCGCCCCAGTTCATGCAGATGCAGGTGGCTGTCGTAAAAGCCGGGCAAGAGAAGGCGGCCCCCCGCGTCAATTTTCCGTGTTCCCGCCGGAGCCGCCTCGAGCACATCGGCGTTCGTGCCGGTCAGGGCTATCGTTTCCCCGTCAACCAGCACGGCCTCGGCAAACGTCCCCCGGCGCAGGTAGACCTTGGCGTTATAAACAAGCGTCTTCACAAAGGCTATTGTATGATAAATCGGCACGAATCACCAGCACACCCACCTGCCGTGGAGGCCCTTGGGCTTGTCGTGGGGGAACGGGCATCGGGCCCCCATTCTGGGGGAGAGGGCCTCTCACTGGATTGCTTCGCCGCTTCGCGGCTCGCAATGACGGGGGGCGTGGCGGGCGCGGTGACGGGGCATCGTCATTGCGGGACACGTGACGGGCATCGTCATTGCGAGGGCGTAGCCCGAAGCAATCCAGACGAGGGGCGTTCTCCCTGGATTGCCGCGCTTCGCTCGCAATGACGGGTGGGTGACGGGCGCAATGACGGGGGGTGACGGACGCAATGACGGGCGGCCATCGTCATTGCGAGGAGCGAAGCGACGAAGCAATCCAGCCGGAGAAGGCCCTCCACTGGATTGCCGCGCTTCGCTCGCAATGACAGGGGGAGTTGCCCGCGATGATGGGGGGCGTTGCGGGGGAAACCCCCGCTGAGGGGGATAGCGGAGGACGCAAGTCCGTAGCGAAGGGGGAGACTTCCCCCTCATTAGGTATTCTTAAGGAGAACGACTATACCAATTCCCGCGCGTTTATCCTGAAATCGCGTCAAGGGCATCGACAAAACCGGTCATCGCTGCCGCCAGATCGTTACGCAGTGTGTCGAGGGGAGTGCGCGTGAGTTGCTTGTCCCGCACGAGGGGGCGGCCGTTGACGAATACCGTGTCCACGTTGGCGGCCTTGGCGCTGTAGACCAGCACCGCATAGGGGTCAAAGCGGGGGAACATATTCGCCGAGGCGGTTTCGACAAGCGCGATGTCCGCTTTTTTGCCGGGTTCGAGGGAGCCGATGCGGTGGTAACTGTTGAGGGCTTGTGCCGCGCCGGATGTGGCGAGCGGGACGATGGTCTTGGCGGGGAAAAGGGCGCGATCCGCGTTGGCGGTCTTGTGAAACTTCGCAAAAAGGTCAAACTGGGTGAACATATCCAGTGTGTTTCCGCTGGCCGGCCCGTCGGTGCCCAATGCCACCGGAACGCCCGCTTCCCGCATGGCCTTTACCGGGGCGACGCCTTTCGCGCTTTTGGTGTTTGCCCCGATGCAGTGGGCCACCGCCGTCTTGGTTCGGGCGAGGATGGCGATGTCCTTCGCGTCCGCGTGAATGCAGTGGGCGGCAAGAAAATCGGGGCCCAGAACCCCTCGTGATTCGAGGAACGCGATGGGGCTTTGACCGTACGTCTTGCGGAAATGGGCCATTTCATAGTCCATTTCGCTCACGTGCATGGTGAGGGGAACGCCGTACCGCCGGGCAAGCGCGGCCGCCGCTTCTATGGTTTCGGGGCTGTTGGTGTTGGTCGCGTGTGGGGCGATCATCGGCGTGATAAGCGCGTCTCCCTTCCATTTTTGGATAAAGGCTTCCCCCAAGATAAGGCCGCCTCCGGGTTCCGGGCTGTCGCAGGAAGGTTCCCCGATCACGGTCTCGCCGAGAAAGGCCCGCATCCCCGCCTCTTTCGCCGCCTTTGCCGCCTCGTCCTCAAAATAGTACATATCCACAAAACAGGTGATGCCCGCAAGAAGCATCTCCGCGCAGGCATAACGGGTGCTCGCGTAGACCAAGCCGGGGGTCATCGCCCGCTGTTCCAGTGGAAAGAGAAACCGCCTGAGCCGGTCGGGGCAATCGTCCCCCAGCGAACGGAACGGGATCATGCCCGCGTGGGTGTGCGCGTTGATGAATCCGGGAAGGGCGATGGCTCCCCGGCCGTCTATGACTTCCGGCTCCCCGCGTTTTTCTGGCCCATCGCCGTGTCTTTCATTTTCCCCCGCGCCGGGCCCGTCTTGGCTCCCCGGCGGGTCGCCTGATCCCAGTGCCGTGATGGTGTCGCCTTCAATGCCGATATACCCGTGGGGGTACACGTCCATCGCCTCGTTCATCGTCAGAATAAAGACGTTTTTAATCAGATAATCCACTATTCTGCTCCGTTATCCCGCCCCGATCCCGCTTCGTCAAGAGCCCCGGCCTCGTAGAGCGGCACCGGTTGCCGGGAGGACACGTCGAAAAGGCCCTTGTCGCTGATTTTGAGTTCCGGGGACACGAGGAGGGAAAGGGTGCAAAGCGACATAATCCCGTTCTGGTGGCGATACCCCAGCGCTTCCATGACGGCGCGGAACACCCGCAACGATTCGGCTGTCGTTTCCACCGGGGCTTCGCTGACAATCCCGCCGACCGGCAACGGGACAAACGCGGCAATCGCCCCGTCCCGTACCGCAACGAGGCCCCCCTGCCGGGCGATGACCGTGTTGGCGGCCAGTGCCATGTCCGCTTCGCACGTCCCCAGAACCAGAAGATTGTGATGATCGTGGGCGAGACTCGTGGCAAGGGCGCCGGTTCCGGTCAGCATTCCCTCGCCAAACCCAAACCGCGCGGGAGCCTCGTGTCCGTACCGTTCTATCACGGCGATAAGGCAGAGCCCCGCGTCCCGCCACCGGAGCGTCCCGTCCCGCACCGGACAAACCCGGCTGCCCCGGCGGGTAAACGTCGAGTGAGGCTCGATCCCCATCGTAACACATCGAATCTCGCCACCCTGAAACTCAGGCGGCAGGGGCGGGACAAAATGTTCCCGCATAAGGGGTTTTCGCCGGACACTGGTATAAAAATGAGAAGGAAATGCCCCCGCATTTCCCGGAAACGCCCCTGCCTTCCCGGAAAACGCCCCTTTCTCGACCCGCTTCCCCCGCTTGTACACCGAGGCAATCTCAAACCCGGCAAGGTCTCTGAGCAGGATAAAATCCGCGATCCGCCCCGGCGCGATGGCCCCCCGGTCGTGGAGCATCATCCGGCGGCTGGGCGTGTAGGTGGCGCAGTACACCGCGTCTTCGGGCCGCATCCCCAGCCGTACCGCCTCCCGTACCAGCAGGTTGAGGTGGCCCTTCACCAAATCGTCAGGCATCACGTCATCGGTAACCAGCGCGATATGTTCGAACAGGGCATCATCGACGATGGCGCGGACATTTTCCGCCGTGAGCGATTTCCGCTGAACCTCGATAAACATCCCCTTGCCTATTTTTTCCCGCATCGAGGACGGGGTCTGGTGGGTATGATCCGCCCACACCCCGGCGGCGATAAAGGCCGACAGCGCGGAACCGGTTATTCTCGGACAATGCCCTTCGATTAATAAAGCACTTGGAGCACCGGACCGCGCCTTCTTGAACGCCGCAATGATCTTCCCCGTTACGCCGCCCTCCGCCAAACCGTGAGCGTTCATCACTTCGCCCAGACAGAGCACTCTGGGATCCTCGGCCAGCGCGGCAATTTCTTCCGGGCCGATAACGCCTCCGGTCGTTTCAAGAGACGGATCGGTCGAAGGCACGGACGAGGGGAGCCCGTAAAAAATATCCAGATCCGTCTTCGCGTTCATAAAATGCCGGATCCCTTCCACGCCGAACACGTTGGCGATCTCATGCGGATCCGCGACCACCGTGCCTGTCCCCGCCGGAAGCGCGAGCCGGGAAAATTCAGCGGGAACCGTCATCGAACTTTCGATGTGCATATGAATGTCCACGAGGGCGGGAACCATCCAAAGCCCGCGAGCGTCCAGCCGCTCCTCGTCCGCCGGAACAGAGAGCCCCGCCCCCTGATCGACGAACATCCCGTCCCGAATCAGAACGTCCTGTTGCTCGAACCTCTTCCTGAATACGTTAAAAACCAGCGCTCCCGTTATCAGCACGAAAATTCCTCCCCGCCAAAAATGCCACGGTCAACACGTTAAGAAAAGGGAAACCAAAAAAAACCGCAGATTACGCTGATTTTATCGATGAGCGCGGATTTTGATCCAAAAAATCCGTACTCATCCACGCGCCATTTGGCTCAATCAACGTAATCTGCGGTTAAGAATCCCTTAAGCGGTTGACCGGGGAATACTTTCCACTGTCAACAACTTAAGAATTTTGGTCCGCGAATGGCGCGAATAAATACGAATAATACATACCCATCAGCGCGTATTCGCAACGCCATGTATGGCGCACATTCGCGTACATTCG
>JAISZQ010000330.1 GCA_031269165.1 Spirochaetaceae bacterium | reverse complement strand
ATTAAAAATATATCTACGGCCATTAGCCGGATATTCCATCGAGTAAGGGGCATTTTCACCTGAGAACGGGTCCCCATCATTGCGAGCGACCCGCTCGTGAGAGCGGGCGAAGCAGTCACAGGCGTTGCCCGCGCCATCCCGTCTGGATTGCTTCGTTGTCGGCAAGTTGACACTTTTACCTATCCCCGAATCCCTGTTCCCTATCCCCTATTCCCTCCCGCCTAAAAGAAAAGGCCACCCCCACAACCGCAATGACAGCCCCTATCTCTTCCCTAATCCCTGTTCCCTGTTCCCTATCCCCTCCCGCCTAAAAGAAAGGGCCATCCCCACAACCGCAAAGACAGCCCCCATCTCCTTAAACCTAATCCCTAATCCCCCACCTAAAAGAAAGGGCCATCCCCGCAGCCGCAAAGACAGCCCCATCTTCTTAAACCAAATCCCTATCCCTTTCCGCCCAAAAGAAAGGGTTATCCCCGCAGCCGCAAAGACAGCCCCCATCTTCTTAAACCTAATCCCTAATCCCTAATCCCTGTTCCCTAAAAAAGGGGCCATCCCCGCAGCCGCAAAGACAGCCCCCATCTTCTTAAACCTAATCCCTAATCCCTAATCCCCAATCCCTGTTTCACTCAATCACCCACAAGACCCCGCCCGTTCTGCCAAATATTTCCGGCTCGTACATGCACTCGGCGGCAAGGGGCGGGGTGGGGTAGATGCCCCGGCGGGCGGCGCGGAAGAGGAAGGCCGCCTCGGCTTCCCCGGCGCGGAGCGTGTCGTAGAAGTACTGGATTTCGTTGTCGTAGATGGCCTCGTGGCTTATGGAGGAGCGGCGGTGCCACGGGGTGTCGTCGGATTGGGCGGCGGCTGCGGTTTCGTCGCGGGGGGTCGTCACGAAGGCCGCGTCGAGGATTTCCGCGCCGGAGGGGACGGGCACCCGGAGGGCCACATAGGCGCGGTTGTGGGTTGACGAGAGTTTGACGCGGGCGCGGTAGGTCTTGCCGGTTTGTAGCGTCGTGCCCCGCACTTCCTCTCCGGTTTCCGCGTCGGTGATGCTCATAAACACGCCGAGGCCCTCGTCGCGGTAGGTCTGCAACTCCTGCGGGATCGCGTAGCGCAGTTCCACGGTGTAGTAGACCGCCCCGGTGCCGTTCCGCGTGAAGACAAGCGGCTCCATGCGGTCTTTGGTAAGCGTGTTGAGGGGTGGCTGGTCGAAAGCGGTCGCCGACGTTACGGGTTTTGCGCCGAGGCCATGGAAACTGCCGCGCAATAACTCGGTTGCGGCGAGCGTCACGGCGGCGTTGACGTTGAGCCGTTCAAGGTTTTCGGCCCGGATGAGCGCGTCCACCGCGGACAGGACCCGCACGGTCGTCGCCGTGTTGTCCCAGTAGCCGCCGTTCGCCTTCTTGTTCTGGAGCAACGAGTACAAGAGCCTTGTGTTCATGTCGTCGCCGGGATATTGCTGGACAAAGAATTCCAGGGTGAGCGCGAGTTGCTCGACCGGCTGATTAAAGTAACCGGAAAAACTTGAGTAACTTGAAAACGCGCCGGGATTGACGATGTCGACTCCGCGTGCGGTCGGGTGGAGGAGGCCGCGTAACTTTTGTGCCGCCGCCGCCGCTTCCGCCTTTTTCCCCAAGTGCAGATAGGCGAGCCCGGCATAGGCGAGGGTGGACACGTCAACAGCGTTCCGCGAAACCAGCGCCGCGAGCCGTCCGGGATCGACCGCCCGGCCGTACAGGGCCATCAGATAGAGCGTCCACGCCGCATAGTACCCCTGATAGGCGTAATCATCATGGCCGCTTGTCCAGCGCGTCACTTCCCGGTAGTGGCTTTCAAGGTAATTGAGGAGTTTCGCCGTGTTCAGTGCCGCCGGAACCGCGATGCCCTTCGTTTTGGCAAGGGCAACGATGTGCGCGATACGGAGGCTCACATAGCCTGAGGCGGTCGTCTCGCTTGGCCAATAGGGAAAGCCGCCGTTTGACAACTGGATCTTCGCCCATTCCTTCAACTCGTTTTCCACGACCTTGCGCGGGTCGGCAACCTCGTCCTTCAGGGACAGCGCGTCAAGGTAATCGCCGAAGAGCACGAGCGGCAGTATCGCCGCGCTCCGCTGTTCCAAGCAGCCGTAGGGGTAATGGAAGAGATAGCCAATCGCCGATTCGAGCGAGGCAATCCGGGTCGCGTCGAGCGTCACCGAAAGGCTTCCCACGCCGCCGTCCGCAAACGAGGGGATAGCGACCGCCTCGGTTGCCGACTGTTCGTCCGCGCCGATACTGCCCGTCGTGGTAACGGTTTCCATCACAAAGGGACGCTCGATCTGCAACTCGTTGACGAGGCGTTCATTCAGAATGTCGCTTTTCGTGGTAAATTCCAGCGTGATATACCCGGCTTTCACGGCGGCAACATCAAAGTACAGCACGGCGTTTGCGCCCGCGCCGATGGTTACCGAACGTTCACTCGCGCCGTCCACGAGGGCAAGACCTGAGGGTTTTAAGCGTCCGGTGGTTTCCGTGTCGGTATTGCGCGGCGGCGCGGTGCGGAGGTTCACGGTGACCGTGTGCGGCTTGTTGTCAAGGTTGGTGAGCAGCACCCCGGCTTCGGCGGTATCGCGTTCGCGGAGGCGACGGGGAAGCACCTCGCGGACGTTGAGCAGGTTTTGCGCGGCAATCTCGCTCTCTTTCAGCGCAAAGGTGTCCCCATACACGCCGACCGCCGTCACGCGGTAGGTGGTGAGCGTATCGGGCAACTTGAACGTACAGACAACCTGCCCCTTCTCGTCGGTGATGAGGGCCGGTTCAAACACGGCGGTCGGGTTAAAATCGGCGCGTTCCTCGATTTTGCTGTCGTTCTCGGCCGAATCGCCGCCCTGCAAGTTCTTCACGCTGTAGGTGACGGGGTCCATCAGCAGGGCCCGGCTGTCGCCGCCTGCCACCGAGAGCGGGAAACGCCCCTCGTTGTAGAAGTAGGCGATGGGGTCAGGCACGTGGTAGTTGATAAGGTCAAGCACGCCCCGGTCAACGGCCATCAGCGTGAATTCGGCGTTCTGGATCGGGCGGCCGTTCTGCGTCGCGGTGAGCGTCATCGTGACGGTCTCGCCGGGCCGGAACGACTTCTTTCCAGAGTCCATCGTCACGGAAAACGAGCGCACTCGCGGGTTCACAAAGAGTTTCGCCACGCCGAAATAGCCCTTGGGCTTGTCGAGGTCGGGCGAGCCGTACTCGTGGGTGGGCGGGCCCTGCCGCACCGAGTAGGACGACACCGCGACATAGACCACCGGCACGAAGTTCCGCGCAATGGGAATCTCGATCACCGCGCCGCTTCCTTCTATATAACGCACCTCCTCGGTGAAGATGCCCTCGCGTTCAACGGTAATCAGGTAGTGCCCGGCGGGCAGCTCGCTTTGCAGCATGATCACCGCCTTGTCGCCGGGGTTGTACTCGTTCTGGTCGGGGACGAGGCGGATCTCGTCGGCACTGGTGCTGTTCCAATAACCCGCGCCCGACCCGGTCACATAGAACGTCATCTCGGTGAGCGCGGTCTTGCCGTCCCGGTCGTCGGCGCTCACCCGCAGGACATAGTAGCCGGCCTTCGACGGCTTCAGCTTAAACGCCGCGCCGTCCCCGGTAAGCCCGATGGTCTGGGCGCCGTCCGGGACTTCTTCGCGGACATACTCGTTGTAGACATACCCGTTCACGCCGGACTGCTGGACGCGCCGCCATTCTTCCCGGTGGAGGGTAACCTGCGCCGTCTTCGCGTTCGCGCCGGTTTGCAGGAATAATGTTTCGTGCGCGCTTTCGCCGCCCGTGTTCACCGTGATAAGCTCGAAGGCCGCTTCCTGTCCGGCCCGGATAAACCCGCCTCCCGCACTTTGATGGACACTGCGGCGCACCCCGATATAGAAGCGGGCCGGGTGGACGGTGAAGGACGCGGAAGCCGAGGCCATCTGGTTACTCAGATCGGTAACGGCGGCCTCGACCCAGTAGCGGTAGGGCGCGCCTTTCACCGACTCGTCGCCTGTGTTTTGGGACAACTTTGCCGTGCCGTCCCCGGACAACACGCCTCGCGTCTCGCCGAGGGAACGCCTTCCGTCTCCCGACCGGCGCGGCCCGAAGGTGTAGCCCTTCGTTGCGGCGGTGTTCGGGTGGAAGAAGCTGATGTCGCGGTACCAGAGGGCGGTGTACTGCGCCCCGGAGAGGCTGCCGCCTGACAGATAGGTCGCGGTGAGCGTCGTGTTCACCGTGTCGCCTGAAACGAGGGTGGACGCCGCCTGAGCAACGTTGGCCTGAAATTTCAACCGTTCAAAGTACGCGATGGTAACCGGGACGTTGGCCGCTATGGTTTTGCTCCCCGGCCTCCGGTAGACGAGGCGGTACGCGCCCGGTTCAACGGTGTCGGGAAGGGTTATCCTGCCCCAGAACCCGCCCGACTCGCTCGTTGTGTCCTCAATCGTGGCGACCGTCTGGCCGCCGTATCGGTCTTCTTCAAGTGTGAGGGTGTACGCCCCGGTGTACATCGCATAGTTTCCCAGAATCTTGGAACGGTCGATGCCGCGAAAGGTGAGCGTCTCGCCGGGTTTGTAGAGTCCCCGGTCGGTAAAGAGGAACGTAACCGGCTCAACCCGCTCGGCCTCGACCACATTTCCCGCATAGACGCTGTACCGCCACGTATTGTGCGAGCCCGGGGCAAACACGGCGCGGTCGCCGTCCTTTTCCGCGTAAACATAGGGCTGGCTCGACCACCGGGTTGATCTGACGCTGGTGCGAAACACCCCCGCGTCCATATTGATGACGGCGAGCCCCGTGCTGTCCGTAACGCCTGAAGCGATAGCGGCCGCCTCGTCAATAGCGGCAACAGTCCTCGCTAATTCCGGCGCGATGAGGCGGACGTTTACCCCTTCGAGCGGCTTTCCCGTCTCAAGACTGGTCGCCAGCACCGCCGCCTTGTTAAAGCCGTAACGCACGGTAAGCCCGATGTCCGTCACCTGGATGACCGTGTCGTCTGTCGTGGTGTCGTACCAGAGCCCGCTCCTCCTCGGTTCCTCCAATTTCGGCAACAACTGAATATCCGCGTTGAACCGGACAAAGCCCTTTCCCGCCGCGTTCAAAAACGGCTTTAAGTCGATGTCGGCAAAATACTTCGTGTTCACCTTGCCCGTTTCCAGCGGGAAGGTTTTTGGCTCGCCCGCCGCTCCCACAAACGGATTTCCGACTGCCGAGAGCGTATAGTTTCCCGACTCGATGTTGGTGTATTCAAAGAGGTAACGCGGCGGAAACTGCGCTTCCAGCATCACAACGTTATCGTATCGGTTGAGGAAGGCAACGCGGCCTTCAGGCGGCGGCTCGTCGGGCACTTTGATCGTCTCGGTGCGGGCGGCCCCCAGCGTTCGCCCATAGCGGTCTTTCACCTGCCCCGCGACCGAGAGCGTGAAGGTATCGCCGTAGGTTACCGGGAGGTTGCAGACCCGGAGTGTCTTGCCCCAGACCTCGATGGTATCGCGGGTGATCGGCATCGGGGGATCGGTACGGATAGAAGCGGGCGTAACAGAGTTTTCGTCCAATGGGTAAGAGAATTCGATGTCGACAAGGTTGCGGTACCGTCCGTAAGACACACGCCGCTTGAACGAGTCAATTTTGAACGCGCCCGGCGTGGAAAAGGTCTTGACGGTCTCGCGTTCTGTTCCCCGTGTCGCCGCAGAACCGATGGTTCCGTTTGACTTCGCGCCCGCCTTCAGCACAACGGACACCGTTTTCTCGAATGGAACGGCAGGTTCCGCGCCTACCCCGCTTGTGATTTCGCAGAGCACTTTTCTCTCATCAGTCTGCGTCAAACGGAAGGGACGAGCCTCGCCTGACACCGTTACCGCAATATGCTCCTCCATGTCGGCGGCGAGGACCGGATAGTTAAACTCAATGGTAACAAACCGCGCTGCTTCGGGCGGCACGTCGCGGTCGGTGAAGTAAAAGCGGGGGTTGTCCTTTTTGAACTGCTCGCCGGGAACGATGCGGAGCATCTGCAAGGTTTCCGTCTGAAAGGTAAACACGCGCTCGCCTGTGATCGGGTTCCCATAAATGGACTTTGCCGAAGGCGAGACGGTGATCGTGTAGTTCTGCTGGCTTTGCAACGGCTCGTCTCCCTCGAAAGCGAGGAAGGCCGTGCCGTACCAGCGGAACACGCCCTTGGTCGGCGGCGAAATCGTTACGACCGGGGACGACGCGGAGGGGGTGCCCAGCGCGGCAAGGGGCGTTACCGGCTGGTTAAAGATAACGTAGAGAGAAGGATGCTGGTTCGCCGCCTGATAGAGACCCTGCGGCCCCCAGTCAACAACGGCAAAATCGCCCGCCGTCTGCGCGGGAACAACGGTCCCCGCGTTTGACAAAGTGCCCGCCTCCTGTGCCGCGAGAATCGCCTCGATACGCGAACGTTCAGTTGCAACAGAGGCGGCGTCAAAGTATTTGGTCGCATATTCGGAAATTGCCCGCCGCTCGCCGCCCACCACCTGATTGCCGCCGCCCGATGCGGGGCCGGTGCGGAGGTCGAGCCGTTCTTCTTCCTGTTCCGGCTCCGGGAACTGCGCCCGGTAGTCCAGTTCAAACGCCGCCTTCACCGCTTCGGCATTGGCCCATTCGCCGTCCTCGGAAAACGCTTCTTCCGTAGCCGTTATCGCCGCTCGTGGCTCGGTCGGCACATTCTGGGCGGCGGTCTTTTCGCAGGACGGAAAAAGGACGGCAACCATCACGACAATACTTGCCTGTAAAGGAAGAAACAACTTTTGCATTGTGATTACAGTATAACTATTTTTCGCTTGCCTGACAAGTTTTTTTATCAGGAAGGGGACGCCCGCCTTATTCCCTGTCTTTCATGTGTCGCGAGGCGTTCACTTGAATCCGTCACCGGAATGCAGAACAGCGCGATGGCGGTAGAGGAGGTGAGGCCCGACGGGTTGGATCATCATGGCGGATTCGCCGGGGAATAAAGCAGTCGGGACGAAGCCGAGGATTATGTAGTATAATCAGCGATAACCCGTATCGCCCTTTGGCGCAGTCAGAGGGCCATTAAAAGCGGGGGTTTGCATGGGAGTTCGGCATGAATGAACTGACAAAGATACAGAGTATCATCTATGACATTCGCGGCGTTAAAGTGATGCTTGATCGGGATTTGGCCCGGTTATACCAAGTTGAAACGAGGGTGCTCAACCAGGCGGTAAAACGGAACGGGAAACGCTTCCCTGAAGATTTTATGTTCCAACTAAGCACCGAAGAATTTTCCAACTTGATATCACAAAATGTGATTTCAAGTTGGGGCGGCATACGAAAGATGCCGTTTGCCTTTACCGAACAAGGTATAGCCATGCTCTCCGGTTTGTTGAACAGCGACATAGCCATAAGCGTCAACATTCAAATTATGCGGGCCTTTGTTGAATTGCGCCGCCGTCTGTTTTCCGGTTCTGATCACGAATCGCAAATCTCCGACTTGCGTAAATTGCTTTTGCTTTATATCGAGAAAAATGACAAACGGGTAAACGACATTGTTATTGCCCTGAATAACTTGAGCCTGTTCCAAAACTCGGTTAGTTTTGACAGGCTCATGCAGTTTCTCAGGCTAAAGCCTTACGAAACTGCACTTTTTAAAGGTTGCTGTTCCAAAACTTGAGGTTTTGGAACAGC
>JAISZQ010000314.1 GCA_031269165.1 Spirochaetaceae bacterium | reverse complement strand
GTGGACGCTTGGGGTACGCCCACAAAACCATGCACCGCATGGTTTTGTCCCCGTAGAGGGGGATAGCGGAGGGCGAAGACCGGAGCGAAGGGGGAGACTTCCCCCTTTTTGCTGAGATTCTGAACAGGCTCTTAGCAACAAAGCGGCCGCGGCTTCTCCCGCGTCCTCAACGGCCCCCTTCCGCCTCCGGCGAAAAGAACGCGGTTGCCCAATCCTCACGTTTGTGGTAGCCTCTAAACCGTGCGCCATCAAAAAGCGGGGCTTATGCTCTGCGGGTTTTTGCTCTTTATCTCGTGCGTCAATGCGGATAACAGGCCGCAACCCAGGCTCACGACGAAGGATATTTTTATCGCCACAGGCGGCGGCGCGGTAACGGTATCGGCGGAATTTGCCGTTACGGACAGCGAGCGCGCGAAGGGCATGATGCGGCGTTCCGTGATGAACGATGGCGAAGGGATGCTGTTTGTGTACGACCGCGACATCCAGATGTCGTTTTGGATGAAAAACACGCTTGTTCCCCTGTCCATCGCCTTTATTTCCAGCCGGGGAGAAATTCTCGAGATCCGCGACATGGAACCTGAGGATACCCGTTCTGTCAAATCCGAGCGGTATTGCCGTTACGCGCTCGAAGTGCCGCGGGGCTGGTTTGCCAGAGCCGGTGTTCAGCCGGGGAACATAATTACCGGGCTGGTAACGGTTCAGCCGTCACCGTGACTGGGGCTTCGCGGGAGGCCGCCCGTCTGCCGGTAGCACACCACTGTCAACGTGGCAACTCGCGTTGCCGTACTTAAGCAATAGGTATTATTCGTAACGCCATATATGACGCTTATTCGCGCCCATGCACGGCCTCGGTTAAAAAAACACGTGACGTTGCCCTGAGTAACGAGCGGGATGCTGTGTCAACCGCAATTTTCGTGGTATAATCGGTCAAACAACGTTTGTTTTGAGGGGCGTATCTTGGGCGGTAATTCATTTGGCAAACTCTTCACCGTAACCACATTCGGCGAATCTCACGGGCCCGCTCTTGGCGCGGTCGTTGACGGTTGCCCTGCCGGAGTTCCCCTTTCGAGAGAAGAAATCCGCTCGGAACTTGCGCGGCGGCGTCCTGGAGGCGGCGGAGCGTCCACGACCCGTTCCGAAGCCGACGAACCGGAGATCCTTTCAGGCGTTTTCGAAGGAAAAACGCTTGGTACGCCAATTGCCATCATCATTCGCAACGCCGGAGCCCGATCGTCCGACTATGACGCGCTAAAAGACGGTTACCGTCCGGGACACGCCGACTGGTGCTGGGAAGCGAAGTACGGCCTGCGCGACCACCGGGGGGGCGGCAGAACCTCGGGGCGCGAAACAGCGGGTCGGGTGATAGGCGGTGCCGTGGCGAAAGCCTTCCTTGTCCTGTCCCGCATCTCGTTCCGCGCATGGTTACAAAACGCGGAGGGTGTAGCGGACAAGGCGGCGGCATTACGCGGCGAAGGGGACAGCGTAGGCGGCGTTGTCGTGTGCCGTGTCGAAGGGCTGCCGCCGGGACTGGGCGAGCCGGTCTTTGGCAAACTGGATGCGGCGATAGCCGGGGCAATGCTCTCCATCGGCGCGGTGAAGGGCGTCGAGTTCGGGGCAGGGTTCGCGGCAACGGATATGCGCGGCTCGGAACACAACGACGCGCTGCTCCCGGCGGGGGATGTGTGGTGGCGAAAAGACTTGCCGCCGGGCGTTCCCGCCGCATCCTTTGCGAGCAACCACTCAGGCGGCGTTCTCGGCGGACTTTCCAACGGGATGCCGCTGGAATTCAAGGTGGCGTTTAAGCCCGTTCCCTCGATTGGCCGGGAACAAAAAACGATAGACCGCTGGGGAACACCCGTGCCCCTTACCGTGAGAGGCCGCCACGATGTGTGTGTCTGCCCGCGCGCGCTCGTCGTGGTCGAAGCGATGGCGGCCATCGTTATTGCGGACTTGCTGTTACAAAACCGCGCGGCTCGTGTGTGATTCTTTTTGCCGGGGACAACCCCTCCATAGGTTGGCCGATTGATCCTGGGCCGAATCGGACGGCCGACCTACCGCTTAGGAGGCGGTCGCTCTATCCACTGAGCTACAGGACCATGCCCCCAGTAAAGCATACTTTGCACGTATATACAAGACCGGGGGTTCCCTGTGTCAACGTTCAATAGAAATGTCCCCTGTTGTCAAGCCACAATAGAAACGTCGTACTCCGTAAGACGGCACTCAAACCGCGCATACAATCGTCGGCCACCGTCCGTTGGTATTCAAAACACAACAGCTCCGTCACGTCCGTGTCCAAAAGCGGCACTATCCGCCGGATCCGCCGCCCCGTATTTTTCAGAATTCGCCGCGTTAACCACGAAAGACCGCCGATGAACGCGGACGTGGAGGCCCACTCGCAATGACAGGTAGCCTGTCCGCAATGACGGCGGGCATCGTCATTGCGAACCCAAAGGGTGAAGCAATCTAGTATCCCGACATGGTTGTAACAGCGGATGAAAGACTATCCGGTAAGCAATAGAAGCCAAACAGTGCCGATACGCGCCGCAACGCTCAAGGACTTAGGTTCTATCCCCGATTTTTTCATCTTTTTCGCCTTTTTCGCGTTTTTTTCGCGTTTGACTAAAGCAGAACAGTTCCCAGCGCCTTAATAGAGGGTACAAGGCCGTTCCGAAACTTCTGTTTGGGAACAGCCCCACCTATACACAGGAAGGTGCTTATGAAAGGTCCAAGAGAATTAGCGGAGAATGTCTGGTACGAGGTTCGCACCGAAATTAATGTCGGTGAGCCTTTGTTCCGGCTGGCGTGGGCGGTGACGCTCTTTTACCGCGTCCTCATCGAAACGAAGGCGAAATTCGGTTTCGAGATGCGCGGGCTTGTGCTCAATGAGGCGTGGCTCTCGTT
>JAISZQ010000233.1 GCA_031269165.1 Spirochaetaceae bacterium | reverse complement strand
CGTGATGCCTCAAAACAAAACCTAGCCGAAATTAAGTCTAAATCCTGTATAGACATAGACTTAGATTATGCTTATTTACGATTCCTGGCGGCTTTTAACCTCTGCGTAACTCTTTATCCTGCTTAGACTTAATGCCTTGTCCAACTTCTTGCCATACAATAACTTAGAGCATTTGGGCTAGATTTTAGTTTTGAGACAACGACCCCTTTTCGGCTAGATTAATTTTGAGGCAATGCGAACGCTTGCGTTTTCTGAAAAGCGGTGGTATACTGACGGCTATTCTGAAAAGGGTACGGGGGAACGTATGACTTGTGTTGAGGTTGACATGGTAGTGTCCGACTCGCGCGCGGCGTTGGCGTTGTACGAAAAAATATTCGAGACCAAGCGGATCGAAGTTACGTCTTTCGGGCAGGGGTTCAACGAGGCGGTGTTCAGCATATACGGCACGCGGTTTCACCTGCTGGACGAAAATTCCCAATACCAGCTTGCGGCTCCCAAGCCCGGCGATCCGAAACCGATGTGGGTAAACGTCATCGTGCCGGATATCAAGGCGGTATTTGGCAAGGCTCTGGCGGCAGGGTGCACGGAAACCCAGTCCATCACCGAGATGCCCGGCTTTGATGTCGTCAACGCGACTTTCAGCGACCCGTTCGGCTATTCGTGGATGCTGCATGAACACAAGCACAAGGCCGCTTTCGGGGAACGCAACGACATTTTTGAAAAAGACACGAAACTATGTTAACCAACCCGCAGGGTGAAGCAATCCAGAAGGGGCGGCCTTTCCACGAGCTCAACGCGAAGCGTTGAGCCGATTGCTTCGCTCGGCAATGTGCCGCTCGCTCGCAATGACGGACGGGGGCGGGTGCCGTTGATGACTGAATAGTTACCGTTAAAGGAACACCGAAAACGCCAACATACTGTTGGCGCATCCTTGATTGAATAAATCAGTGCTTCCTTAGAGGAAAAGCGGTAATTCCGTTTCGACTGGTTTAGAGGTTTTGCGGACGGTGAGGTTTGCCGGGTTCGGAATTTTTGCGCTGAGTGTGGCCTCGATTTGGGCGGCGCGGACAAGAACGGGTTCGGAAAGGCCGGCCATGCGGGCGACGTGGATGCCGTAACTCTGCATGGACGCGCCTTCGCGGAGACGGCGTTTGAAGACGATGGTGCCGCCTGATTCCTCGATGTCCATCGAGCGGTTTGCCATGCCGGGGTGAGTCATTAACGAAAGTTCGTGGTAGTGGGTGGCGAAGAGGGTGCGGCATTTGAGGCGGTTAAGGATGTCCTCGCACACGGCTTGGGCGATGGCGCGGCCGTCGTTGGTGCCGGTGCCGCGTCCGACTTCGTCCATGATGACGAGGCTCCGCTCGCTTGCCGTGTTGAGGATGTAGGCGGTTTCGTTCATCTCGACGAGGAAGGTGGATTCGCCCCGCGCGAGGTTGTCCTGGGCCCCAACGCGGCAATAGATACGGTCGACGATGCCGATTGAGGCTTTCGCCGCCGGGATGAAACTGCCCATCTGCGCCATGATGACGAATAACGCGCACTGGCGCAGATAGGTGGACTTGCCGGCCATGTTGGGCCCGGTGATGAGGACGAAAGGTGGGTCGCCGCCGCCTAAGATAACGTCGTTCGGGACAAATTCCCTGCGGGGCAGGTGGGCCTCGACGACGGGATGGCGGCCTTCAAGGACGTGAATCGTGTTTCGGTCGTGCACCTCCGGCTTTATCCAACAGCGAATCGTCGCGGCTTGGGCGAGCGAGGCGGCAACGTCGGTCTCGGCGATTTTCTGGGCGGCGGCGAGGATTTCGGGGATCACATTTTTCGCCTGTTCGCGCACTTCCAGAAAGAGTTTTTTCTCGGTTTCGACGATCCGGTCGTTTGCCCCGTTTATCTCCGACTCAAGCGACGAGAGTTGGTCGGTGGTGAACCGTCCGCCTCCCGTGACGCCTTGCCGCCTGATGAAGTAAGCGGGAACTTTTTCCAGTTGCGCGTTGGACACCTCGAAAAAATAGCCGATGATGCGGTTGTAGTTGATCTTGAGGCTGAGAATGCCGGTCGCCGCCTTTTCCCGTTCAAGGTAATCGGCGAGCGTCTTTCTGCCGTTGTCGCGCAACTCGTGGAGGCGGTCAAGTTCGGCGTCGTAACCGTGTTTGATGAGTTTTCCCTCGGTCAGCAAGATGGAAGGCTCCTCCAGCAACGCCCGCTCCAGCAAATCCCGCAACCCGTTCAGTTGGGAAAGCGCGTTTTCCCGCGCCGTTTTCGCGCCCCCGGCATCAGAGTCTGCTTCACGATCCCTCGAAAAGACAGAAAAGGAGGGGGAAGCCTCCCCCTCGCTACGGTCAGCGCAAAGCCACAAGCCCGACTGGGCTTGTGGCTTTGCGCCGCCCTCCGCTACCCCCTCTGCGGGGGTTTCCCACCCCCGCAACGCCCCCGGCACAATGTTCGGCTTAATCCTATGTTGGTTTTGAAACAGGCTGTCAGACTCAAAGGGCAGATCCAGCCCCGACACGGCGTTATCAAGCAGGAAAAACTGCGACAATGCGTTTTTCGCCATCGCCAGATCTTTGCCGTGCGCCCGGTCCATCGCCAGCCGCGAACAAAACCGTTCCAAGTCCTGGATTTTGGCGAGAATGGCGCGGACTTCGGCCAGTTTTGCCTGATTCCGGTAGAAAATCTCCACCATCGAGAGGCGTTTCTCAATCATGTCTATCGAACGGAGCGGATGAAGCAACCGGTTGATCAAGAGCCGTCGTCCCATGCCGGTTTTTGTCTCGTCAAGCGTCTCAAGCAACGTGTATTTGGTGCCGCCGTCGCCGAGGTTGCGGATCAGCTCAAGGTTCCGCTGGGAAGATTCGTCGATGCCGACAAACTCGTCGTCGCCGTACCGCCGGATACTGCGGATATGCCCCAGGAGACTCCCCGCCGTTATGTCGATGTAGTCAAGCAACACCCCGGCGGAAACCACCTCAGGCGAATGTTCCTGTAAGCCGAACCCGTGCAACTTAGGCGCGCCGAACTGCCGCAGAAGCCGCTGCCAACTGCGCTGCGCGTCAAACTGCCAGTCCATCCAGCGGTCGATCACGATGCTGGTTCTGTTTTTTATGGCGCGAATCAGCACGTCGTCGCTGTTGAAAAGCGATTCCTGCACGACTATTTCTTTGATCTGGAGCCGTTCAAGCTCGCACGCCAAATATTCACTACCGCCCGCCAGAGGGAACGAGGTCGAAAAGAATGCGCCGGTCGACAGATCGATATACGAAAACGACACGCTCTTCTTCCCGGCAAAGAGCGCGGCAAGGTAATTCGAATCGCCGCCTTCAAGATAATCCTCGTCAACCGCCGTCCCCGGCGTGATCACCTCGACAACCTGCCGTTCGATGAGCCCCTTTTTCGCCATTTCGCCGGTCTGCTCGCAGATGGCGATCTTTTTCCCGTGTTTCAACAGACGCGCGATATAACTCCGCGCCGCATGGTAGGGTATCCCGCACATAGGGAGGCCGTTTCGGGATGTCAAGGTAAGGTTCAACAATGCCGAAACGTCAATCGCGTCCTCGGCAAACATCTCGTAAAAATCGCCTAATCTAAAAAACAGTACTTCACCGTGATGCTCATCTTTTATGCTGTAGTACTGCGAGAGCATCGGAGCTTCCATGTATTATTCCAACTCTTTGAAAGGAGTTTTTCCCTCCTCTATCACCATGATCTGGTCAACGCGGCGCTGGTGCCGGCCGCCTTCAAACTCGGTTTCCAACCATGTTTGTACTATTAACTTGGCAAGGTCAACGCCGACCACCCGTCCGCCCAACGCAAGCGCGTTGGCGTTGTTGTGGGCGCGGGACATCTTTGCCGAATAACAATCCGAGCACACCGCGCAACGGATGCCCTTCACCTTGTTTGCCGCAAGGCTAATCCCCACGCCGGTACCGCAAAACAGGATGGCCTTCTCGCACTCGCCACCCGCCACCGCACGCGCCGCCTTATAGCCCCAGAGCGCATAGTCTGTGCTTTCCTCGGAATACGCGCCAAAGTCCTTGAACTCGTATCCCGCCTCATCGAGAAACGCCTTGATCTCTTCCTTTAACAAAAACCCGCCATGATCGGACGCGACCGCTATCATGCTTCCCCCTTCTCTCCCTTCATCAGGGCTGCAAGCCTTTCAAACACGTCTTCCAGTTCGGAAAACCGCATCGCCGCACGGGAGTCGAGCGGCGTCGGCTGGTTATTCACGATGACCACCTTCCCGCCCGCCCGCAACGTGTACTCAGGCAGCCCCGCCGCCGGGTGCACGGTAAGGCTTGTCCCCAGACAAAGAAGGAGATCGGCGTGAGACGCCTCGTGGACCGCCGCCTGAAACGTCATCTGGGGCAACGCCTCACCAAAAAACGTGATTGCCGGTTTCAGCACCGCCCCGCACTTCTTACACGTGGGAAGCCCGCCCGCCTTGAGCGTCTTCACCACGTCAAAGAAGTTCATCATTTCACTTCCCTGTGCGTTAACCGGGGGAATCTTCGCGCCCAACCCTTCGAGGGCCAACTCCTCGGCCTCTTCCTGATCGCCACACCGCATACAATAGTGCACCGCTGGAGAGCCATGCACCTCCAAGACCCGCTTCGAGCCGCCCCGCTGGTGAAGCGCGTCCACATTCTGCGTGATAACCGCCTTTAAGAGCCCGCGCCGCTCCATCTCGGCAAGCGTCGTATGCACAAGGGACGGCTCAATACCCTCAATGTCGTAGAGAAACGTCGCTGTCTGGTAATAAAAAGTGGGGTCGCGCATAAAATACCCGATGTCAAACATCTTCTGCGCGTCAAGTTCCTTGTCCACGTAGAGCCCGTTCTTCCCCCGGAAGTCGCGGATCCCGGAAAGCGTGCTGATACCCGCCCCCGTCAGCGCCACGCAACGCCTCGCCAACTTAATAAGACCGTAAAGATCGTCAACCTTATCTGTCATCATGTTTTTCCCAGCCGTTTCAAACCCTGAAACAGCATCTCGAGTATAACACAAAAACAAAAAAAGGCAAATGCCCCGCGCTCTTGGCGTCAAGCCTTCTGCAAAATTGAACAGCAATTCCGATTTCAAAAAAAGTGAGAGTCGGCAATTTGCATTGGCAAATTACCACGCCTTTTCCCTCGCTCCAGACCCCGCCAAGGTGTTTCCGACCCCATTCCAGCCGGGCGGGGGCTGTCCCAAGCGGGCGGGGACAGTCTTCAGCCACAATATTTGCGCGAAAATCGTCTTCCCCAACACCTTTTTTCCGTTTTTCCTCGCTGTGCGCCGTATTTATCCGTGTTTCCCTGCCCCGGTACGCTGGAAACGGCCCGGAATTCGCTTCTTTTTCGTCTTTTCCCGACGGCGCGGGCAGACCTCTCCCAAGGCCATCGCCGACCGATGGCCCGCCATCGTTGGCCGATGCCCCGCCGTCTTTGGCCGGGGCATCGGGGCTTTCTGTAGCACCACCTTTGCCCGCTAACCGGGGGCTTTGCCCCCGATTAGCCGGGTGGAAACACGGAGGAGAACGTGAATTGGGGCGAAAAAGGCGTTTCCGACCCTAATCCAGCTGGGCGGGGGCTGCCCCAAGATAACTTGTAGACCATCCCCGCCGGTACCGGCTTGCTCGCCTCCGCCTCGACTGCGTCCCAGTCCACCTCTTTCGCTTCAGGCGGCGGCTCCCCCGCTAAAATCTCCGACCAGTACCGCTCCCCCCAGACGTGTCCGGTTCGTCCCGTGCGGAAGTTGAACCGCACCGAGAACGTCTGTTTCAGCCATTGCATAATCTTGGGCAGTTTTAACCCGTCGGCGGGCTTGATATAGAACGAAAGCCACACCCCCTCGATCGCAAGCCCGCGCATCTCGAAGCCGAACTTCCCTTTCGCCTCACGAAGCACGCGGTAGAAAAGCACCGCCACCCACCACAACGGGAACAAAGGCTCACCGACATTAACCGCCGTCCGCACCTCGTACCAGACATCTTCCGCTAATTCTCTTGGTAACCGCATAGAAACTCCTGTATAATAGACGGGGCTGTTCCAAAACCTCACGTTGTGGAACAGCCTTGTACCCTCTATTAAGGCGTTGAGTTGCGGTTTTGCTTTAGTCAAACACGAAAAAAGCGCAAAAAAAGTGAAAACTTTTAGGTTTTGGAACAGCCTCATGTATCATTTGGTCATGATAACTTGTCAATACGCCGAAAGAACACCGCCTTCAAGCGGTGCCCCTTCCTCCATCCGGCTGAACACGCCAACTGGTACGTTGTCGTGGGATGGGGTGTGTGTGTCCGCGGATTGCGCCAAATGGCGATGCGGATTAACACGGATCGAGCGGGGTATAATCCGTGTCGCCCTATATGGCGCAATCCGCGGACAAAATTCTTAACTTTTTGACCGTGATCCCCGGACGGCTTTGAGAAATCGGTTGCTTGCCCGCATCATGCATCAAACGCCGTCCGTCGCTTGTCGGCGGGAGGGTGTTCTCGCTCCTGTCTCATCGAGCGCGTGTTTCACCCCGCCATTTATCAATGAGGAACCGCGAAACGGAACCCTTTCCGGGCAGTTCCGGCAGATGGTCGCGGGAAAACCACTGCGCGTCGGCAATTTCTTTTTTATCGCACCGGACAACGCCGCTTTGATACCGCGCCTCGAAGCCAACCATGAGCGAATCGGGGAACGGCCAGCTCTGCGACGTGCCGAACGTTATATCGCGGATCTCAATGCCGACTTCTTCGCGGACTTCCCGCGTCACGGTGTTTTGCAGATTTTCCCCGGCTTCCATAAATCCGGCGATGAGGCTGTACACATTGTCTTTGAAATTGACGTTGTGGGCGAGTAACACCTCGTCTTGTTCGTTTTTTATCAGCACGAGTATCGCCGGGGAGATACGCGGGAATTCTTTCCGCCCGCAACGCGGACAGAGACGCGCATATTCACCGTGGGCCGCCTCCCCGTTGAGATGCCCGCAGCGCCCGCAATACCGGGACTCTTCCCGCCACTGCGCCAAATGATACATACGCAGCGCCCGGTTATACGCAAACCCGTGTATCAGGGAACGAAGCGGCTCGGCACGGAACCCCTCGGGCAAAAGCACCGGCGGCGGCTCGTCGGCGGGCAACAGGAGAACCGAAAACCACTCCCGGCCATCGGGGTCGGACGCCCTGAAGAGGCGGTCGTGTATCAACGCGCCGAAATCATGCATAATCCGTTCATCAAAGCAAATGCCGTCTTCAAGGGCCGCGGCCGCGTCCGAAGGAAAGTCAATCGGCACCACCATCTGTCCCTGCCGCGTAAAGATAAAAATGTTTCCGGGGTTTTGTTCGTCCATCGTCTTATCTTACCACAGTTTTTTGCGACGCGCAAACCGAAAAAGTTGTCCCCATTCACCCCACCGAGGCGCGGCTTGGCGTTTCGCGCGGAACCGCCCTTGACAAGCCGCAACAGACGTGCT
>JAISZQ010000127.1 GCA_031269165.1 Spirochaetaceae bacterium | reverse complement strand
CAGCAGCATCGAGATCTTCGACAAGATCAACAAACTCGGCGCGGTAGCGGATAAAAATAATGATGGTGACGATATAAGTTCCATCGAAAACCGGTTCCAGATCGACTTCAACTGGAGTTTCTAGGGTTACGGGTTTAGCCTTCGGAGAAGGCTAGATGAGCGTGAAAGCCCCGGCCGTCCCAATGGGACAGCCGGGGCTTTTTTTGTTGTGGGACGAATGGATAACGGAGAATACCTCTCACTGGATTGCTTCGCTTCGCTCGCAATGACGGGCGGAACTGTCGTCATTGCGAGGAGCAGCGACGAAGCAATCCAGACGGGGAAGGCCCTTCACTGGGTTGCTCGCTTCGCTCGTAATGACGGGCGGGGCTTTTTGTTGTCGTCATTGCGAACCCGAAGGGCGAAGCAATCCAGACGGGACAGAGACTATGAACAACGATAAAAAAGGCTATATCTACATCTTATTCAACAAACGAAACGGCACACTCTACACCGGGGTAACGTCCGATTTGGTCAAACGAATATATGAGCATAAGACAAAAGCAACGGAAGGCTTTACCGCAAAATACGGAACAGACAAATTAGGCTATTACGAAGAATGGGGAGACATTGTTTCCGCGATAGAACGGGAAAAGCAAATAAAAGGCGGCTCCCGGAAAAAGAAACTGGCCCTGATAGAAAACATGAATCCCGAATGGGAAGACTTGTATGAGAAAATTATTTGACTGGATTGCACCGCAATCATTGCGATAGCATGGCGTGCCCGTCATTGCGAAAGCGTGGCGGGCTCGTCATTGCGAACCCGAAGGGTGAAGCAATCCAGACGAGGCATAACGCCCTGGATTGCTTCGCTTCGCTCGCAATGACATTGGAACCGTCGTCATTGCGAGGAGCAAAGCGACGAAGCAATCCAGACGGGAAAGGCCCTCCACTGGATTGCTTCGCTTCGCTCGCAATGACGGGCGGAACTGTCGTCATTGCGAGGAGCAAAGCGACGAAGCAATCCAGACGGGGAAGGTCCTTCACTGGATTGCTTCGCTCCGCTCGCAATGACGGGCGGAACTGTCGTCATTGCGAGGAGCAAAGCGACGAAGCAATCCAGACGGGAAAGGCTCTCCCAAGCTCAACGCTTCGCGTTGAGCCGATTGCTTCGCCCGCTCTAAGGGCCTGTTCAAAAACCTTGCGAGACGCAACCCTCCGCTGTGATCCGGGGGCGTTGCGGGGGTGGGAAACCCCCGCTGAAGGGGGTAGCGGAGGACGCAAGTCCGGAGCGAGGGGGAAGGCTTTCCCCCCTCCAATTCCTCTTGCTGAGATTTTGAACAGGCTCTAAGGGCGCATCCATCCGCGAAATCTGTGGACCAAAATTCTTAGTGGCGTACCGAGAAGCATTACCGAATGATGCGAAAGCGTGTATAATAGCGGTATGCCCTCCGAACAAGTTTTGGCAACCCCGGTCTGGAATAACCGTCGTCTTTTTAGCATGATCTGGCCCCTCATCATCGAGCAGGTGCTCGCCGTAACGATGGGCGCAGCGGATACCGTGATGGTGAGCTCCGTCGGGGAATTTGCCGTTTCGGGGGTGAACATCGTTGACAACATCAACAACCTGCTGATCATCGCGTTTGCGGCACTGTGTACCGGCGGGTCGGTGGTGGTGAGCCAGTATATCGGGCGGCGGGACGCGGAAAACGCGCGGGCCGCTTCCCGGCAACTCGTCTACACCGTCGCCGCAGTGTCGCTCGTGATCATGGCGGTTGCCCTTACCTTTAGGCGGCCGCTTATCCGGCTCATCTACGGGAGGCTTGACACGGACGTTATGGGCGCGGCGCAAGTCTACCTCCTCATTACCGCGCTGTCCTTTCCGATGCTCGCCTGTTACAACGCCGCCGCCGCCCTCTTTCGCGCCGTGGGGAACAGCAAGGTGACGATGCGGATCGCGCTGATGGTGAACATTTTCAATGTCGGCGGCAACGCGCTCTTTATATTTGTGTTCCACCTCGGTGTAACCGGCGCGGCCCTGTCCACGTTGATCGGCCGTACCGCTGCCGCCATCGTGTCGATGACCCTGTTGATACGGGGTCCGCGCGGCCCCATCAGCCTCGCCGGGATCCTGAAAGTGTGCGGCGCGGCCCCGCGCTATGCCCACAGTATGGTTCGCAACATTTTGAACGTCGGCATCCCCAGCGGGCTGGAAAGCTCGATGTTCCAGATCGGCCGCCTCCTCACCCAGCGGATCTTTACCACCTTCGGCACCGCCGCCATCGCCGGAAACGCCATCGCCAGCGTGATCAACGCCTTCTCCTTCATGCCCGGCATGGCCTACGGCATGGCCCTCTTGACCGTCGTCGGCCAGTGTATCGGCGCCGGGGACTACGAGGCCGCCCGGAGAAACACCGTGAAAATCATGAAGCTGAGCTACGCGACCATCTTTGTGACCAACCTCCTCATCTATATCTTCATGGAACAAATCATCGGCATCTTTCATCTCTCAGGCGAGGCGCACCGCTACGCGAAGATCTTCCTCCAAGTCCACTGTATCTCGATGGTCATCGGCTGGCCTCCCAGTTTCGCCCTTCCCAACGCCCTCCGCGCCGCCGGAGACGCCCGCTATGTGATGATCGTTGCCACCATCACCATGTGGACGATTCGTGTGAGCGCGGCCTACCTCCTCTGCTATGTCGTGAAAATCGGGCCGATCGGCGTGTGGCTGGCGATGGGCGGTGACTTCGTAGGCCGGGGTGTAAGCTACGTCCTCCGCTGGCGTAGCGGCAAATGGCAGAACAAACAGGTCATCTCATAACAGGGACAATGCCCCTTTCGAGACACGCCGATTTACGTGACCCCGTGCCGGCGGCTGACCGTAACTTGTTGACCTTGCATTAAAGGGCACTGATTAAATCAAAAAATTGGTGACTCAGCCGCACTCTTATTTCACTGGATTGCTTCGCTCCGCTCGCAATGACATGGGGCTGCCGTCATTGCGAGGAGCAAAGCGACGAAGCAATCCAGCCGGGGAGGACATTCACACAAGCTCAACGCAAAGCGTTGAGCCGATTGCTTCGCTCCGCTCGCAATGACGGAGGGCTCGCTTGCAATGACACGGGGCTGCCGTCATTGCGAGGAGCAAAGCGACGAAGCAATCCAGACGGGGAGGGCATTCACACTGGATTGCTTCGCTCCGCTCGCAATGACAAGCGGCCCGCTCGCAATGACGGGCGGATTAAATCCGCGTCAATCCGCGGACAAAATTCTTAAGTTGTTGACAGTGGAAAGCCTTCCCCCTCGCTACGGACTTGCCCGAACTGGTTTGTTCACGGTTGCCGCTTTAGGAGGCCGCCCTCTGCCTCGTTTCACTGTTTTTTCGCTGACGCTATTGCGGAGCACCG
The DNA here is from genome assembly GCA_031269165.1 of Spirochaetaceae bacterium. Lineage (GTDB taxonomy): Bacteria > Spirochaetota > Spirochaetia > Treponematales > Breznakiellaceae > JAIRNN01. Next base: position 3,935 of record JAISZQ010000127.1, on the reverse strand, counting down.
CTTGGGCCCCGGCAAGCCGGGCAATGGGCACCCGATACGGGGAACAAGAGACGTAACTCAACCCCGAACGATAACAGAAGTCGATGGTTGCCGCATCGCCGCCGTGCTCGCCGCAGATGCCGATCTTGAGATTTTCGTGGACAGCCCGGCCTCCCTTCGTTGCCAGGGTAATGAGGTGTCCCACCCCTGCTTCATCGATGGATTTGAAGGGGTCTTCGGGCAGTATCCCTTTGTCAAGATATGCCGACAGGAAAGAAACCACATCGTCCCGGCTAAAGGCGAAGGTCATTTGGGTGAGATCGTTGGTGCCAAAACTGAAGAAGTCCACATATTCGGCGATTTTATCCGCCCGGAGCGCGGCACGGGGAACCTCGATCATCGTTCCGATCTTTACCGGGAGGCGTACCGCTTCCTTCGCAAAGACGGTTTTGATGATCTGCTCGATTCGGGGCCGGATCAGGGCCAGTTCCTTCTCATCACTGACAATGGGGATCATGATCTCAGGAACGATGGGGATCTTGGCCTTAACGCAATCCGCTGCGGCAAGGGCAATGGCCTCCACCTGCATATCGTAGATTTCCGGGTAGGTTATCGCCAAGCGACAACCCCGGTGGCCGAGCATAGGATTGGCCTCTCTGCGCCGTTCAATCTTGGGTGTCAATTCGTTTATCGGCACATGGAGATAATCCGCCAGTTCTTTGATATCCGCTTTCGTATGAGGGATAAATTCATGCAGGGGAGGATCCAAGAGCCGGATAGTTACCGGATGGCCTTCCATCGCCTTAAAGATGCCGAAGAAATCCTCCCGCTGGAGGGGCAAAATCCGATGTAAGGCTTCTTTTCGGGCTTCCACGGTATCCGCCACAATCATGGAACGGAAGTACAGGAGTTTTTTCTCGTCAAAAAACATATGTTCGGTACGGCAGAGGCCCACCCCTTGCGCGCCGAAGCTAAAAGCCCTCTGGGCATCTTCGGGCAGGTCCGCATTGGCGCGAACCTCAAAGCCCTTGAGTTTACCCCGTACCGAGGCGGCGCGGATGGTATCGCACCACGCGAGGAAGGTCTGCATATCTTTGGTCATTTCCGGCTTCACCAGGTCAAATTTTCCCGCATAGACCGCCCCCGTCGAGCCGTCCAGGGTAATCCAGTCCCCCTCGTTAAAGCGGGCGTTTCCAATCTGTACCTGCTTGCCGTCAACCGAAGTCCCCTTCGCCCCAGACACGCACGGCGTTCCCATCCCACGGGCGACCACTGCCGCATGGCTGGTCATACCGCCGGTGGAAGTGAGTATCCCCTGGGCGACCACCATGCCGCCAATGTCTTCGGGGCTGGTATCCTTGCGGACCAAAAGCACCTGTTCCCCCTTTTCATGCCAGACTTGAGCGTCCTGGGCGGAAAACACAATCCTTCCGGTAGCCGCGCCCGGAGAAGCGTTGAGCCCTGTGGTGAGAGGCTTCGCGCTCTTGAGTACCTCTGTCTTAATCATAGGGTGGAGCATCTGATCCAGATGATCCTGCGTTACCCGGAAGATGGCGGTTTTCTTGTCAATGAGTTTCTCCGCCACCATGTCCAGCGCGCATTTAACCGCAGCCGCGCCGGTTCGTTTGGCGTTCCGCGTTTGGAGCAGGAAGAGTTTCCCCTGCTGAATGGTGAACTCGATGTCCTGCATATCCTTAAAATGTTTTTCGAGCCGGTTTTTGACCTTCACCAACTGATTGTAGAGCGTGCGGTTTTCCTGTTCCAAAGCCGAAAGGGGCTCTGGGGTTCTGATACCGGCCACCACGTCTTCTCCCTGGGCGTTCATAAGGTACTCGCCGTAGAAAACCTTTTCTCCGGTGGAAGGATCCCGGCTGAAACAGACGCCCGTCCCTGAATCGGCGCCGAAATTACCGAAAACCATAGATTGGACGTTGACCGCCGTGCCTTTGATGTTTTTGATACCGTTGAGCTGGCGGTAGGTAATGGCCCGCTGGTTCATCCACGAACCAAACACCGCGTTGATAGCGCCCCACAGTTGTTCCAGCGGATCTTGGGGAAAGTCTTTCCCCGTGTGAGATTTCACGATACGCTTGTAGACACCGACCAGTTCTTCCAGAGCCTTTTCGTTCAGTTCCGTGTCCAGCCGCGCATGGTACGTTTGTTTTATGGTGGCGAGGGCTTCCTCAAAAGCCGCATGGGGCACCTCCAAGACCACGTCCCCGTACATCTGAATGAAGCGGCGATACGCATCCTGGGCAAAGCGGGGATTTCCGGTTTTTTGCGCCAGCCCGTGGACAGCCTCGTCGTTGATTCCCAAGTTCAGAATCGTGTCCATCATCCCCGGCATAGATACCGGAGCACCGGACCGCACCGAAACCAAAAGGGGATCTTTAGGATCGCCCAGCCGTTTTCCCATGACTTTTTCCAGTTTCTTGAGATTTCTCAATACCGCCGCCGCAAGCCCTTCGGGATAATGTTCTTTATTTGTGTAATAAGCGGCGCAGACCTCCGTAGAAATCGTAAATCCCGGGGGGACGGGAATCCCCAGATTGGTCATTTCCGCCAAATTCGCACCCTTGCCGCCGAGGACATCCCGCATCCCCGCATCGCCTTCCGCTTTTCCTTCACCAAAAAAGAATACCTGTTTTTGTTTTGACATTATTCATTGTCTCCTTACTTAACCATAACAGATACACCTCTTTTGCGCAAGCCACCGCAGTACCTCGAAATGACGCTCATCTAAAAAAACATACATTTTCTGGCGTTATACAGTCGTTCTCCTTAAGAATACCCAAAGAGGGGGAAGTCTCCCCCTTCGCTCCGGTCTTCGCCCTCCGCTATCCCCCTCTACGGGGGAGTTCCCCCGTAACGCCCCCCGGATCACAGCGGGGGGTTGCGTTCCGTGGGGTTTTTGAACAGGCTCAATACCTAAAGAGGGGGGCGGCAACAGGTTGCCGCGTCTTACGCTATCCCCCCTCTACGGGGACAAAACCATGCGGTGCATGGTGACCCACGCAAGCGTGGGTTTTGTGGGCGTACCCCAAGCGTCCATGGATGGACGCATTACCGAAGCACACCTACGGTGTGCCACGCCCCGGCCGGAAACCCGAAACAGGATGTTGAGGGTTGTTGGCCTCCCCCCGTAACGCCCCCCCCCCCGGATCACAGCGGGTACTCTCCCTCACGAACAAAAGCATCATTGTCCACAACAAAAAAGCCCCGCCCGTCATTGCGAGCGAGCCCCCTGTCATTGCGAGCGAAGCGAAGCAATCCAGTGGAGAACCTTCTCCGTCTGGATTGCTTCGTCGCTTTGCTCCTCGCAATGACGACAGTTCCCATGTCATTGCGAGCGAAGCGAAGCAACCCAGTGGAGGGCCTCCGCCGTCTGGATTGCTTCGTCGCTATCGGCAATTTGCCGTGGCAAGCCGACGGCTTGCCGCGACCTCGCAATGACGGCGGTCTCCGTTATCCGTTTGTCCCACAACAAAAAAGCCCCGGCTGTCCCATTGGGACGGCCGGGGCTTTCACTCCGCGTTCTTCCGCGAAGGCGGTCGGCCTGTACTGGAGGGGCCTGTCCCCGCCCGTCATTGCGAGCGAGCCGCTCGTTAGAGCGGGCAAAGCAATCGGCTCAACGCTTCGCGTTGAGCTTGGAAGGGCCTTCCTCGTCTGGATTGCTTTGTCGCCATCGGTAATTTGCCGCGGCAAGCCGGGCTTGCCGCGACCTCGCAATGACGGCATTCTCCGTCATCCGTTTGTCCCGCAACAAAAAAACCCCGGCCATCCCATTGGGACGGCCGGGGCTTTCATGTCTAATCTAGCCTTCTCCGAAGGCTAAACCCACGCCGCTTAGAAACTCCAGTTGAAGTCAACCTGGAACCGGTTGGTGATGGAACTTATAGAGTCACCGGCAGTATTCTCATCTTTCGCCGCGCCGATCCCGCCGATGCTGTCGAAAA
>JAISZQ010000064.1 GCA_031269165.1 Spirochaetaceae bacterium | reverse complement strand
CCGCGAATGTACGCGAATGTGCGCCATACATGGCGTTGCGAATACGCGCTGATGGGTATGTATTATTCGTATTTATTCGCGCCATTCGCGGACCAAAATTCTTAAGTTGTTGACAGGGGGGAAGTCTCCCCCTCGCTCCAGCCGCTTCGCGTCTTACGCTACCCCCTCTGCGGGGGACACCCCCGCAACGCCCCCGGCCCGCTCGCAACGACGAGGAGCGTTGTCATTGCGAGCCGCGAAGCGGCGAAGCAATCCAGCCGGGGAGGGCCTTCACCCTGGATTGCTTCGCTCCGCTCGCAATGACGGGCGGCTTGCTCGCAATGACGCGGCGGGGGTTGTCATTGCGAACCGCGAAGCGGCGAAGCAATCCAGTGGAGAACGCCCGTCGGCTGGATTGCTTCGTCGCTATTGGCAACCGTGTTGCCGCCTCCTCGCAATGACGATGCCCGCCACGCGCCCCGGCCTGGAAGCCCGAAGCAGGATGCGGAGGGCTGTAGGGGCCCCCGCAACGCCCCCCATCCCCGCGAGGAAAAACCTCCTGGGGTTTTGGAACCGCCTCACATAACAAACGGGCAGCCCCCATCGCAATCATCGCCTGTCGCACGATTCTTTCGTGGTTTCACGGCTTTATGTTACCGGACGGGGCGATGCCTTTTCGATGCTCCCTTATTTTCGCGCTTCAGATTTGATGGGGTCATACGCCGGACAACGGTTCCCGGTGGACTTTTGAACCACCGCCGAGGGCATCCCGCGTGTCTCGAAGCCGAACATTTTGCAGCCACGAGGAAACGCGACATCCCAGGTAACCCTGAAATGTACACACTTGAGACAATTTGGATTCTGTGTTACACTATCCATGCCTCACCGCCGGTACATACACGCGGCCGCCGCCCAACCCCGCCAGGTCCGGAAGGAAGCAACGGTAAGCGGAGGGTCGCGGTGCTATGCCTCCCCCGGCGGTGGGGTATTTGATAGATGCGGAAACGCGCCGTTTTCAATAACGTTATTCTATAGTACGGCGGCCGCATTGAAAACCCCTAAAACGCGCGGGGCGCGAATGGATAATGGAAAATGGAGAATTGAAAATGGCCCGCAGATTACACGGATTTCCACAGATGTAAGTGGGATGTGAGAAAAAAAATCTGCGTAATCCGTCGCCATCTGGCGCAATCTGTGGAAAAGAATTCTTACGTTGTTGACAGGGAGAGATTTCCTCCTTCCAAAAAACAAAACGGAACAAGAGATGAACTATTACAGCACAAGAAACAAGACGGAAAAGCGGCGGTTTGCCCAGGCTGCGCTAGGCGGGCTGGCCCCGGACGGTGGGCTCTATGTTCCGGAAACGATTCCGGCCCTGCCCGCCTCTGTTGTCGCATCGCTCGCCGCGATGACATTCGCCGAAACCGCCTTCGAGACGGTTCGGCCCTTCGTGCGGGGGGATGTGCCGGATGCCGTGCTGGGCGACATCGTCCAGTCGGCCTATCCCTTTGACGCGCCGCTCGTCCCCGTTGGCAGATTCTCGGTGCTGGAGTTGTTTCACGGCCCGACCGCCGCGTTTAAGGACTTTGGCGCCCGTTTCATGGCGCGGGTCTTTTCCTATCTCCGCCGGGGCGAGGACAGGCCGCTTACCATTCTCGTTGCCACATCAGGCGACACGGGCGGGGCCGTCGCGGATGGCTTTTTCGGCGTGGAGGGGGTCTCCGTCACCGTGCTCTACCCCAAAGGCCGCGTTACGCCGTTGCAGGAAAAGCAAATCGCCGGGCTGCACGGCAATATCAGCGCGGTCGCGGTCGAGGGCAGTTTCGACGACTGTCAACGACTGGTCAAGGAGGCGTTTCGCCACGACGGATTGCGGAAAACGTTTGACCTCACGTCGGCAAACTCGATCAACATCGCGCGGCTCATTCCTCAGGCGGTCTACTATGTTGCGGGCGCGGGAAAAGGGGCGCGGGGGGCCATCAGCATAACCTGCGCCGTCCCGTCGGGCAACTTTGGCAACCTCACCGCCGGGCTGTATGCGCGGGAAATGGGCGCGCCGATAGCGGGTTTCATCGCGGCGACCAACGTCAACAAGACCGTTCCCGATTACCTTGAAACCGGGGTCTACGAAACCCGCCCGTCCCAGGCGACCATCTCCAACGCGATGGATGTCGGCGCGCCGAGTAACTTCGAGCGGCTTGCGGCGCACTGGTCGCTTGACGAGCTTCGCGCCCTGATGCGGGGCGTGTGGGTTACCGATGCCGAAACGCGGGAAACCATCCAGAGAGTACACGCCGAAACCGGCTACACGCTTGACCCGCACGGCGCGGTCGGCTGGAAAGCGGCGGAAAAATCCGTTACGGAAAAGGCCGCCACTGAACCTCCTCCGCCAATAGCCATTCTCGAAACGGCCCACCCCGCCAAATTCGCCGAAACCGTCGAGCCGATCGTCGGGAAAGTGCCGCTCCCCCCGTCGCTGGAAAAGGCCCTGACCCGTGATGTCGAGTCCATCACGATACCGCCCGACATCGAAACCCTTGTGGACTACCTGAAACGGAGGCACTGAAATGACAAAGCCTGTGTTTAACCCCTATCTGCCGCAATGGGAATACATTCCCGACGGCGAACCCTATGTGTTTGGCGAGCGGCTGTACGTTTTCGGCAGCCACGACCGGTTTGACGGCGACCGGTATTGCGCGAACGATTATGTCTCGTGGTCCGCGCCGCTGGACGATTTATCCGACTGGCGTTACGACGGCGTGATCTATCGCGCAACCCAAGACCCGCACAACGCGGACGGGGCTATGCGGCTGTTCGCGCCCGATGTCGCGCGGGGGCCGGACGGCAGATACTACCTCTACTACGCGCTTTCCGCCCGCAACGCGGTTTCCGTGGCCGTGAGCGACACGCCGAACGGGAGATACACGTTTTTAAGCGATATTTGCCACGCCGACGGGACAGTCTCAGGCGAAAAGCCCGGCGACTGTTTCCAGTTTGACCCCGGCGTGTTGGTCGACGATGACGGAAAAATCTACCTTTACACGGGATTCTCGCCGGACGGCGCGTTGCTTGCCTCCCTGCAACAACGCTTTGGCGCGCGGGTCTCAGGCGAAGGCAGCAGCGTCATCGAACTTGAACCGGACATGAAAACGGTCAAAACGCCGTGCAAGCCGCTGATTCCCGGCTGGCAAAACGCGCGGGGCTCAGGCTTTGAAGGGCACGAATTTTTCGAAGCATCGTCCATCCGCAAATTTGGTGGAGACTACTACTTTGTCTATTCTTCTCTGCGGAGACACGAACTGTGTTACGCGACAAGCCGCTATCCCGACCGGGATTTCAGTTATCGCGGGGTGCTTCATTCCAATGCGGACGCGGCCGGAATGCCGACCGGAGATATGGCCGGAACGCCGGACGGAGACCACGGTGCGGTTCCCGGGGCGAAATACTACTGGGGCAACAACCACGGCTCAATCGTCGAGATACACGGCGCGTATTTCATTTTCGGCCACCGGCAGACAAACACGCACGAATTCTCACGGCAAGGTGTCGCGGAAAAACTGAGCAAAGACGGAAACGGCGGCTTTAGCCAAGCGGAAATGACCTCGTGCGGGCTGAACGGAGCACCGCTCGCCGGAAAAGGCCGCTACGGCGCGGGGATCGCCTGCAATCTGCAAAGCGCGAAAGGCCCGTGCACAATGGCCGCCGCCTCGAAAGAAAGCCACCCGTTTATCACGCAGAACGCGCCGGACTACGACCCCGACGCGCCGGATTGCGGCGGCCTGCACGATGCCCCGTGGCAGTACATCCGCAATCTGCGGGACGGAAGCGCGGCGGGCTTTAAGTACTTTGCCATTGAAACCGTGCGGGCCCTACACGTTGAACTCCGGGGAAACGCTCACGGAGAACTGGTCTGTCGTTTTACCCGGAAGGGGGAGCGCGGCGCGGAAGCGGCTGTCCCCATCGCGGTGTCCGCATCCGAGGGTGATTGGCAGACGTTCTCGGCGGAGACCGCTGTTTCGGGTGGTGTCTACGAGTTGTCCTTCACGTATCAAGGTACCGGCAGCGTGGATTTCAGATCGTTCACGCTCGAATAAGGGCATGAGGCTGGTTGCAGGAACATGGAGAAACGATAACAACGGGCCTTTGATCCACCCCAACGCGAACGGTACAACGCGACGGTCATTATTCCCTTAGAGCCTGTTCAATAACCCCGCAGGATGTAAGCCTCCGCTGTGATTCGGGGGCGTTGCGGGGGTGGAACCCCCGCAGAGGGGGTAGCGGAGGACCGCGGGGCCGTAGCGAGGGGGAGACTTCCCACTGTCAACAACTTAGGAAGTGATTTAAAATAAACTTTACTTTTTTGCTCATTGTGATACAATGTGGTCATGGATAATGCAACAGCGGAAAGGATACGAAACACGTTGCCTTTGCTGAACGAAAAACAGC
>JAISZQ010000059.1 GCA_031269165.1 Spirochaetaceae bacterium | reverse complement strand
CTATCGGTTCCTAAGCCTGGAACCTATCGGTTCCTAAGCCTGGAACCTATCGGTTCCTAAGCCTGGAACCTATCGGTTCCTAAGCCTGTTCCGCATACGCGCCTAAGCCTGTTCCGCATACGCGCCTAAGCCTGTTCCGCATACGCGCCTAAGCCTGTTCCGTATACGCGCCTAAGCCTGTTCCGTATACGCGCCTAAGCCTGTTCCGTATACGCGCCTAAGGCTGTTCCGTATACGCGCCTAAGCCTGTTCCTCATGCATCCCTAAGGCTGGGCCGTATCCGGCCCTAAGGCTGTGAGGTATGCCTCCCTAAGCCTGTGAGGTATGCCTCCCTAAGCCTGTGAGGTATACCTCCCTAAGCCTGTTATGTATCGATAACTGGACGGGGAACCAGTCGGTTCCTAAGCGGGGCGGCCTCGTCATTGCGAGGCGCGAAGCGACGAAGCAATCCAGACGGAGAAGGCCGTCACGCTGGATTGCCGCGCCCGCTCTAATGAGCGGCTCGCTCGCAATGACGGGGAAAAAAATTGCTCTCACGGGCACCCCTTATCACTATGCCGGGTTTGTGATACACTCAAAGCGATCTTATTCTATTAAGGAGAATTGAATGCAAGTAAGTGAATTGAAACACGCAAAGTTAAAAACATGGGTCGAAGAAGCGGTGGCGCTTATGACCCCGGATGCGGTTGAAGTCTGTGACGGCTCGAAGGCTGAATATGACCGCATGATACAGTTGAATCTTGATGCGGGGCTGGCGACGAAGCTCAACGAGGAGAAGTTGCCCGGCTGTTACCTCTTCCGCTCGGATCCGTCGGATGTGGCCCGTGTCGAGGCGCGGACGTATATCGCGGCGAAGAGTAAGGATGACGCGGGGCCGACGAACAACTGGGTTGACCCGGCGGAACTCAAGAAGACGATGAGCGATCTTTACCGGGGCAGCATGAAGGGGCGCACAATGTATGTGATCCCGTTTTCGATGGGGCCGGTGGGGAGCGGCATCGCCAAGATCGGCGTTCAAATCACGGACAGCCCCTATGTCGTCATCAATATGCACATCATGGCCCGTGTCGGGACGAAGGTGCTTGACGTGCTGGGTAGCGACGGCTTTTTCGTGCCCTGTTACCACTCGGTCGGGAAGCCGCTCGGCCCCGGTGAAAAGGATAACGGGAAATGGCCCTGCGCCCCGCTTGACAAGAAGTACATCTCACACTTCCCGGAATCCCGCGAGATTTGGTCGTACGGATCGGGCTACGGCGGCAACGCGCTCCTCGGCAAGAAATGTCTCGCGCTCCGCATCGCGTCGGTGCTGGCCCGCGACGAAGGCTGGCTCGCCGAACACATGCTCATACTGAAGATCACGAACCCCCAGGGCGAATCGAAGTTCGTCACGGGCGCGTTCCCGTCGGCGTGCGGCAAGACGAACTTGGCGATGCTCATCCCGACACTGCCCGGCTGGAAGGTCGAGACGGTGGGCGACGACATCGCCTGGATGAAGTTTGGCAAGGACGGCCGGCTCTACGCGATCAACCCGGAAGCGGGTTTCTTCGGGGTCGCGCCGGGCACGAACAACGAGTCCAACCGGAACGCGATGGAGACGATCAAGAGCAACACGATTTACACGAACGTCGCGCTCACCAAAGACAAAAACGTCTGGTGGGAGGGCATCGGCTACGACGCGCCGGGCGAGCTTATCGACTGGAACGGCAATCCGTGGGTGCAGGACAAGGGCAACAAGGAGCAGAAACCCGCCGCCCACCCGAACAGCCGCTTTACCGGCCCGGCCAAACAATGCCCGGCTATCGCCAAAGAATGGCAAGACCCCGCCGGGGTGCCGATCAGCGCGTTCCTCTTTGGAGGCCGCCGTCCCAAGACGATCCCGCTGGTGAACCAGGCGAAGAGCTGGATCCACGGCGTGTTCATGGGGTCTATCGTCGGCTCCGAGGTGACTGCTGCCGCGCTTGACGTGAAGGCCGGGACGATCCGCCGCGACCCGTTTGCGATGTTGCCCTTCTGCGGCTACCACATGGGCGACTACTTCAAGCACTGGGTCAACATCGGCGCCACCCATGACGAGTCCAAGTTGCCGAAAATCTTCTTCGTGAACTGGTTCCGTAAAGACGACGCCGGAAAATTCATCTGGCCGGGTTATGGCGAAAACAGCCGTGTCCTCGCGTGGATCTTCGACCGTTGCGACGGCAAGGGCAAGTCGGTTGACACGCCCATCGGCATCCTGCCCACACCGGACGCGATCGAACGCCCGGCGGGAGTCTCCGAGTCCGACATGGCCGAGATTCTCAAGGTCGACATCGAAGGCTGGAAGGCCGAAATCGCCGATGTCCGCGCGAACCACTATCCCAAGTTTGGCGGCAAACTCCCGCAGGAGTTGAACGCCGAACTGGACGCGATAGAGAAGCGGCTGAACGGCTAACCACTTGCCGCCACCTGCCGTGGAGGCAGGTGCGGCGTAGAGGAGAAGACGGGGTGTCCCGAAAAAAAATAATCGTGCCCCCTGCGAAACAGGGCACCGTCATTTACGTGAGCCTGTTCCAAAACTTCAGTTTTGGAACAGGCTCGAATATTAACCCAACTGGTCAAAGGCCCGTTGGTAAAAAATCCTAAAATCATGCCGTTTTTTGGCGATTGAAAGTCAATGACGTTACCCGGTATGCGAAAAGAGGGGACTTGACAAGATACGCAGATCTGGTAGAATATATGCGTGTGAGAGAAAGAATGCCAAACCAAGGGGAACGAGGGGGAGTTATGAATAACAAAGAAGCGGCCATAGCCGCAATACGGACGTGCAAAAGGCGGGACGAACTCGATGATATGCTGAGCCGTTTTGACATAGCGGCCGAGCAGGATGCGGTAAATTGTCTCAATGAGGCTATGTATAGTCCGGAAATATTTTTTACCGCGAAACCGGCCGACATAAAGGACGAACTCGAATTTACCAAGCAAATATTTCTCACCGGAACATGGCGGCTGAACGAGTATTATGAGCGCATGAGGATAGCGGTATAAGCGTCTGATGGTTGATTTTAGCGTTTCGGAAGAAATAATAGCGAAGATATCCAAACAATTCTCTGTTCCCCGGAAAACGGTTACGGGCTTGCATTCGTTCTTTAACGACATAACGAAGGGGATAAAGGGGCAGTATTTGGCGCATATCATCAGAACTATGGAGGAAAAACTGCGTCTCTTTCCCGGCAATGAGATGTTTCAGATTATTTGTTCTCCGGTTGACGCGCACGGAAAACAGTTTGGTATCGCAAGCGCCCATTATTACAAGGGGCGTTATTTCTCAATATTTTATCATCCCCAGACGGACGATAAGCAGTTGCGTATTATGCTCGCCCACGAATTAGGGCATTTGTTTCTTGTCTCGTACTTAAACGAGTTGCAAAAAACTGCGGAATATAACGCGGAAAGTCAAACCGAGCCGTTGTCTACGATACTCGGTATTTTTACCATTCTTGATAAAAACAATTTCTACCATAATAAGATAGGGCCGTTTAAGCATAGATCGGTGCAGGAAGTTTTAGATGACTTTGGCCGTTTGAGCAATCGCACATAAACAGCGCGTCTTTTATGTATAAAGGGAGGCTGTTCCAAAACCTCAAGTTTTGGAACAGCCTCAAGGGTTTATACGGGCTGGAGACAGGGGCCGGCAATTTGCCGCAGGGCCCCGCGCCAAATACGCTGACTTTGAGAAGAAGAGGGGTTTCTGTGACTGTTAAACAGTTGAAAAACATTGTCCGCAAGGACGTTCCGATTTATTACAAGATGTTTTACAATGCCGTTGCGGAGATCGAGTTGCCGGGGCAGGTTGTCGAGACGGCAATTGAGTTTTCTCTGGAGATGAAGCCGACGGGCGTGAAGGAGATCGTTGTTACGGTCGAGGACGGCATTGATTATCCGCTCGTCCCGCTCAAGGCCGCGCTTAAGGCGGTGATTCTCGCGCTCGACCGGGACGCGAAACTTCCCCGGTAGCCGATGTCTGTGTATCTCACGAGCAGTCCTGAAGAAACGGAAGTTCTGGGTGAACGGCTTGCCGCTACACTAAAACCCGGTTCGGTCGTCGCGTTGTACGGCGGGCTTGGCGCGGGAAAGACTTGTTTCACTCGCGGGCTTGCGCGGGGTCTTGCCGTCACGGACGCGGTAACCAGCCCGACCTACACGATCGTCAACACCTATCGGGGAACGCTACCGGGTATCGGCCCGGTCGACATCCACCACATTGACGCGTATCGGCTTAAGGGCGCGGATGACTTTGTGAATATCGGCGGGGACGAATTGCTCGCGGGCAACAGCGTTTGCATCGTGGAATGGCCTGAGCGGATCGCGCCGTGTTTGCCGGAAGACACGATCCCGATTGTCATCGGGCTGAAAGCGGGGGACCGGCGCGAGATACGGATCGCGGGAGATGTATCAATCTCACGGGATCACGGTGAACGAGAGCGCGTTTAACCGCAGACGAACACGGATTTTCACGGATTTAATCCACCCGTCATTGCGAGCGGGCCACCCGTCATTGCGAGCGTAGCGCGGCAATCTAGGAGCACGCCCCTCGAGATTGCTTCGTCGCTTCGCTCCTCGCAATGACGATGCCCGCCACGCGCCCCGCAATGACGATGGCCCGCCATTGCGTCCGTCACCCCCCGTCATTGCGAGCGGGCCACCCGTCATTGCGAGCGTAGCGCGGCAATCTAGGGAGCACGCCCCTCGACTAGATTGCTTCGTCGCTTCGCTCCTCGCAATGACGATGGCCGCCACACTGGATTGCTTCACCAACGGCAAGTTGCCGCCGCCTCGCAATGACACCACCCGCCGCGTCATTGCGAGCGGAGCGAAGCAATCCTGTGTGCGGGCCTTATGTTGAGGGTTGTAGGCCAGCCCCCGAAGACGACCCGCAGAACTCACCCCGCTCCTGCATCTCTGCGGGAATTTTTTATGAAACGTTGCCTCATGCTGTTTTCATGCCTGAAGCAGTATCGTTGCGGCCATCACAAAAGTCTAAGCGTTGCCCTTGACGACATTCGTTATTCTGCGGACAGAGGAGACGGCCAGCATCGCCGTAACAAGATAGATGACGCTATTCATCACGGTTTTGTACTCGGTTATCACGCATCGAAACACGAAGATTCCCGGCAATACCATCACGGCGGAAACCGCCAGTTTCCCGATTTTGTCGAAGAACATAACGGCTTCGGATTTCCGGCCTTTTTTCATCAATGTTGACGTTATGGCAAATTCCGTCAACTTTACCAGCATGACGCACACAAACCATACCGGAATAACCTTGAAATAAGCAAACGCGCATAACGACACAATGGTGTATACCGCGTCTGAAACGACATCCAATTTCGCGCCTCCGGCGGAGGCGCATCGTAATTTTCGTGCCAAATACCCGTCGGCGACATCGGACAGTATGATGAACGTAAAGAGAAGCAGTAAAAACAAATTTTTGGCGCATTCATAGATGAAAATATCGTGTATAATCATGATAAAAGGCAACACAAGCGCCATTCTGGTTAACGATACCATATTAGGGATGTTTTTCTTGAGCGTTTTCGTCATGCGTACAGGGTACCTGACACGATGCTTATGGTCAAGATAACCCTCTCAGGGCAACGTCATTTACTTTCGAACGTCAAAAATGGCTGAATTCCAGAAATTTTTACCACAAACCTCCAGAACGGAATTGATGGATGGGTAGTGAAGGCGCGAAGTGCCGAAACGAGGGGGCGGCTTCCCCTCTTATCCTTTTTACGTTATAATAAGCGGACGTGAAAAAAAGCTCGATAGTGAAAAAAAGCTCGATAATCGCGGCGTTTGTGTTGTTTCTCTATGATTGCGCGCGGCTGATGCTCGTTTTGGGGCTGACCAAAGACCGCTCTGCGATTCCCTTTGTTGCCGCGAACGCGCTTTTTCCGGCAGTGGGCTTCTTCTTGCTTGCCGGACCGCAGCGATACCGCGAGTATGGGCCGCTTTATGTTGCGGGAAAGGCGATTGGGGTGTTTGCCGGGCTGGTCTGGCTCTTCTTCGCGCTGAAAAATGGGTTGCATTTCCCGCTTTCACCGCTGGTCAAGACCAATGACACGGCGTTCTTCCTTGTAATACTGACTGTTGCCGATACGCTGTCCCTGTTGATTCGTTTGTCGATCCATAAGTCAATACCCAAACACGAACCGATGCCGCCAACGCAACCGGTTCAACCGATTGCCCCGTTTGAATCGAGAGGAGATATAGCATGAGGGTCATACCGATCGCATCGGGGAAGGGCGGCGTCGGGAAGAGCCTCCTCGCGGCGAACCTGTCGGTGGCGTTTGCCCAGCGGGGGATGCGGGTCGTACTGGCCGACCTTGACCTCGGCGCGTCAAACCTCCACCTCATCATCGGCCACCGCAAGCCGGGGGGTAGCCTCGGATCGTTCCTCTCCGATGGGAAGTCGGTGTTTGCCAACATCGTTGCCGACACGGACATCGCGGGGTTGCGCTTCATCCCCGGAGACGCGGAAATTCCCGGTATGGCGACCTTGAAACCGGCGGAACGGAGGCGGATCGTGCGGGGCTTTCAGTCGCTGAAAAATAACACGGATATTCTCGTGCTGGACCTCGGCGCGGGGACGCATCAGCCGATTCTGGAGTTCTTTCTCACCTCTTCGACCGGCATCGTGGTGAGCGCGCCGACCGTCACGGCTATCCTCAACGCCTATGTGTTCCTCAAGAACGCCGTGTTCCGCCTGATGTACACCTCCTTTTCCAAAGGAAGCCCCGCGTTCAAGCACATCGAGATGTTGCGAAAGACCGAGAACGGTCTGCGGATGCTCTATCTGCCCCGGATGCTCACCGAGCTGGAAACGGTAGACGGCCCGTCCGTGGCGGCGTTCAGGGCGAACATGGCCAAGTTCCGCCCGCGCCTTGTCATGAATATGCTTGACGACCCCAAGGACAGCGAAGTCGCGCTCAAGATCCGCCGTTCCTGCGAGTCCTACCTCGGCCTTTCACTCGAACATCTGGGGATTCTCTACCGGGACGGCATTCAGGACACCGCCCTCGCCTCGCGCCTTCCGGTGGTGCTCTACAAGCCTGCCGCGATCATCTCCCAGGGCATTTACCGCATCGCCGACAAACTGATCGCCGCTGTCGAGGAAGAAGAGGACTTTACCACGGAAGACATCGACGCGAGTTTCGAGGAGGCCGCCTACGAGGCCGAGAGCGATTTTGAGAACAAGATGGAGTATGTGGAAGACCTCTTGCACTCAGGAACCCTCTCCCAGGGCGACCTTTTGGAAACTGTCAAAACCCAGCAAATCGAGATCGCCAAACTGAAAAAAGAGAACAACTTCCTGAAGCTGAAGCTGAGCCGCGCAATTACCCAAGGATACCGTCCATGAACCCTTTTCTGAACCTTTTGGCAATCCCTTTTCCATCGTGGCTAAAACCGGAAATCATTCCGGGCCTCCCCGTCCGCTGGTACGGCCTCATGTATATCGTGGCCTTCGGTATCGCCTACATCCTCTACCGCCGCCAAGTCCGCGAGCGGAACTTTCCCATAAAAGAGGACGAACTCCAACTCCTCTTCTTCTGGTCGATCCTCTCTCTCGTTATCGGCGCGCGCGTCTTTGCCGCCCTCGTCTATGAAACCAGCGACATCTACATCATGCAGCCCTGGCTCATATTCTGGCCCTTCCGCAACGGCAGGTTTGTCGGCCTCCAGGGGATGAGTTACCACGGCGGGGCCATCGGCGGCGCGGCGGCCTTTCTCATCTACAGCAGGATCAAGAAATGGGACATCCGCGAAATCGCCGATATGTGGGCCCCGGCTATCCCGCTCGGCTACACCTTCGGGCGCCTGGGCAACTTCATCAACGCCGAACTCTACGGCCGCGTAACCACGATGCCCTGGGGCATGATTTTTCCCAACGCGGAACTCGTGAACGGCGTGAACCTGCCCCGTCATCCTTCCCAACTCTACGAAGCGTTTTTCGAAGGCATCGTCATGTTCGCCATCCTGTGGTTCCTCCGCAACCGCAAACCCTTCAAAGGCTTTCTCTTCGGCTTCTACATGGTTCTCTACGGCTTCTTCCGCTTCTGCATCGAATATTTCCGCGAACCCGACCGCGACCTCGGCTACCGCATCGAGTTACTCCCCAACGACCAGCCCATCGCCCTCGTCCACCCCCTCACGAGCTTTTCCACCGGGCAAATCCTCTCCTTCGGCATGATCGTCGTCGGTGTCGCCGTGATCATCCTCATGTCCCGCCTTCCCGGCCGCGAAGTGATCCGCGTCTACAGCGATACAGGCGGCAAACCCGTCACCCAAGAAGAGAAAGCGGCGGAAGCAAAACAGAAGCGCAAACTGCGGAAGAGTCTGAAAAAGAGATGAGCCTGTTCCAAAACTCCGCAGGATACACGTTTCCGCCGTGATTCGGGGGCGTTACGGGGGTGGCCTACAACCCTCAACGTCCTGTTTCGGGTTTCCGGCCGGGGCGCGTTCTGTTTTACGTCCATCCGTGGACGCTGGGGACGCGCCCACAAAACCATACTGGTTTTGTCCCCGGAGAGGGGGTAGCAGAAGACGGCGTAGGCGGCTGGAGCGAGGGGGAGACTTCCCCCTGTCAACAACTTAAGAATTTTGGTCCGCGAATGGCGCGAATAAATACGAATAATACATACCCATCAGCGCGTATTCGCATACATTCGCGTACAT
>JAISZQ010000323.1 GCA_031269165.1 Spirochaetaceae bacterium | reverse complement strand
AAGACTTTTGCTTATATATTCGTCGGTCCATATTGTTTCTTTGCTTCTTTGAAACAATTCCAGTTTTTCTTCAAACATATCTTTTATAATATACCGTTTATATAAAATTGTCAATGTTTCGCAGTACATCGTGTCAAGCCACAATAGAAATGTCCTCTATTTTACCACAATAGAAATGTCTCATCCTTCATGTGGCATGAGAATCTGCATGGCCTTTTTCAGGTATTTTACAGGACTTGGCGATGCCTTTTCTATGCTTCCTTATTTTTGCACTTCAGATTTGATTGGGCCAAGATAAAAAAAGAGAGGTGAGCCTGTTCCAAAATGTGAACGAGTTTTGACAGGTTGCGCTAAAGCGTTGTAGTTTCTGATGTCTAAAGCCCTTCGCTAAAGCCTCCTGTCAACAACTTAAGCAAAAAGAAAAGAAAGGTCCGCAGATTGCGCCTTAGGGCGACGCGGATTAACATGGATCGAGCGGGGTATAATCCGTGACGCCTTTTGGCACAAATGGCGCAATCCGCGGACAAAATTCTTAAGTTGTTGACAGTGGAAGTCTCCCCCGGCCAGGATAATCGCCCTGTCATTGCGAACGGGTCGCTCAGTAGAGCGGGCGAAGCAATCCAGTGTGGGGGCCTTCCCTATCTGGATTGCTTCGCCGCTTCGCGCCTCGCAATGACGACGGTTCCAATGTCATTGCGAGCGGGTCGCTCACGGCTTGGTTACCGAAAGGAGCGCGCCCTTTGGTCGGCGGCGATAATCGTATCAAGGGTGTCGGGGGGGCCGCTCCAGTCCTTTTGGAGGGTGGTTTCCACAAGGCGGGGGATGTCGGGGAAACCGATCTCGTCTTTGAGGAACTGGGCGACGGCGGTTTCGTTGGCCGCGTTGTAGGCGACGGGGTAGAGGCCGCCGGCTTTGAGCGCGTCGTAGGCGAGGCGGAGCATGGGGAAACGCGCCGTGTCGGGCGGGGAAAAGGTAAGGGTCAAATCGGTGAAGTCGAGGGCGGCGAAGGCGCAAGGGGTGATCTCCGGGTAGAAGAGCGCGTTGTGGATCGGGAGGCGCATATCGGGCCTGGACAGTTGGGCGTAGACCGCGCCATCACGAAGACGTACCATCGAATGCACGATGCTCTGGGGGTGGATCACCACCTTTATCGCGTCGGGCGGCATGGCGAAGAGGCGGGCCGCTTCGATCACCTCAAGGCCCTTGTTGGCGAGGGTGGCCGAGTCGATCGTGATCTTGGGGCCCATCGTCCACGTCGGGTGATCGAGGGCGTCCTGTGCGTGTACCCGCGCAAGTTCGTCCGGGGCAAGGTTCCTGAACGGCCCGCCTGAACAGGTGAGGATCACTTCGGCGATTGTCCCTGCGTTGCCGCCGCCGTGGGCGTTTATGAGCGAAAAAACGGCTGAGTGTTCCGAGTCGACGGGGATGATTTTCGCGCCGGTTTTCTCCGCTGCCACTTTCACGAGGGGCCAGGCCATGACGACCGTCTCCTTGTTGGCTAAGGCGAGATCCGCGCCGGTTTCCAACACCGTAAGCGAAGGGACGAGCCCGGCGGCCCCCGCGATGCCGTTCACCGCCAATGCCGCGCCGCATGAACGGATCGCGCCGGGCAGGTCTTCCCGCGAGGCGGCCACACAACGCGCTTTGGGAAACGCTTCCTGTAAACGGCGTAAGGCTTCGCCGTCCGCATAGGCGGAGAGCAGCACGGGTTCAAAGCGTTCCGGATGCGCCCTTAAGACATCGAGCGTGTTCTTCCCGATTGACCCGGTCGCGCCGAGGACGGCCACCTTGACTTTTTCTTTCACGGGCGATTCTCATGCGTGTTTGTATGCACGTTCTCTTCTATAGTATTCATATCCACATCAAGCCAGAGCGTTTCTATTGACAAAGCGGACGAGGCGGGATGGCCGTCGCGGTTCTCGCTGTCCGCGTTGGTTTCACCGTTTGTATCGTTTATATCGAAGGTAACCGCGATGCCCTGAACGGCGCAGGGGCCGTCAGCGCAACGCATCCGGTAGAGCACCTGAGTCTTCACGCGGGCGAGGCAGATTTCCGCGTCCATGCCGATTACGCCGTCTGTGGGGCCGGTCATGCCGAGGTCGGTGATGTAGGCGGTTCCGCCGGGGAGGATCTTCGCGTCGGCGGTTTGGACGTGGGTATGGGTTCCGGCTACAATGCTCGCCATGCCATCGAGGTAGAGGCCGAGCGCCTCCTTTTCGGCGGGGGACTCGGCGTGAAAGTCGATGACGGCGGGAACGCCGGGGTTCGCGCCGATCAGGGTGTCTGCCATTTGAAAGGGGCAGTCGATGGCGGTCATGTATTCGCGGCCTTGCAGGTTTATCACGAGGAGATGTTTCCCGTTCTTTTCGAGCAACGCGGCCCCGGCTCCCGGCGCAGGTGCGGGATAGTTGGCAGGGCGGAGGATTAAGGGTGCGGACGCGCCTTGAGGCTCAGGCCTTTCGACCGGAGAGCGGGCAGGAGCGAGGGGGGAGACGTCCCCCCTCATAACTTGTCCACCATAAGCGGTGTGCCGCTCCAAGATTTCCCAGAATTCGCCTTTTTCCCAGACGTGGTTGCCGCTCGTTACGATGTCGGCTCCGGCGGCGATGATGCGTTCCAGGGCGGGGCCGTTGAGCCCATAGCCTTCGACCGCGTTTTCGCCGTTTACGATGACGAAGTTCGCGCGGTGCCGGGCGATGAGCCGGGGGAGGCCCGTTTCCAGCGCGCGGAGGCCCGCTTCCCCGACGACATCGCCGATCATCAGCACCGTCATAGGATGACGTGTCATACATCCGCCGCCCGAATCACCGGGCGTATTCCACGATGCGCGTCTCCCGAATGATGGTGATCTTTATGCGGCCCGGATAACTTAAGTCGGCCTCGATCTTCTTGGCCACCTCGCGGCCCAGCGACTTGGCCTGCTCGTCGTTCACCTTGTCGTTGTGGACGAGAATGCGCAACTCGCGACCCGCCTGTATCGCGTAGGCCCGCTCCACACCGCCAAACCCTTCGGCCAGTTCCTCAAGGTTCTTGAGACGCTTGGCGTAGTTGTCAACGATCTCCTTGCGCGCGCCGGGACGGGCCGCCGAAATCGCGTCGGCGATCTGCACGATCACGCTCTCGATACAGGTCGGCTCGATGTCGTTGTGGTGGCTGCCGATGGCGTTGATGATGCGCGGGTCTTCGCCCATCCGCCGCGCCATGTCCATGCCCACCTCGGCGTGGTTGAGGTCGGAATCCGTATCTACACCCTTGCCGATGTCGTGGAGCAACGCGGCCCGCATCGCAATGTTGCGGTTCGCGCCGATCTCGCTGGCAATGAGACCCGCGATGAGGGCCACCTCTTTCGAGTGGACCAGCACGTTCTGCCCGTAACTCGTGCGGAAGTAGAGCCGCCCCAACGCGCGGATCGCGTCGTTGCTGATGTTGTGGATGCCAATCTCGAAGAGAACGCGCTCGCCCTCCTCGAAAATCTTCTGCGAGATGTCCTTGCTCACCCGGGCAACGATCTCCTCGATACGCGCCGGATGGATGCGCCCATCAACCACGAGCCGTTCCAGCGAAATTTTGGCGATCTCGCGGCGCACCGGGTCGAAGCAGGAGAGCACCACCGCCTCAGGCGTGTCGTCGATGATGATGTCAACGCCGGTGAGCGTCTCAAGGGCGCGAATGTTGCGCCCCTCTCGCCCGATGATGCGGCCCTTCATCTCGTCGTTGGGCAACGACACCGTGGAAACCGTCAACTCGCCGGTAATGTCGGTCGCGAGCCGCTGAATCGCCGCGATGAGAATGTCGCGAGCCTTCTTTTCCCCGGCGAGATTCGCCTCCGCCTCAATCTTGTTTATCAGAGACTGCGCGTCGTGCTTCGCCTCGTTTTCGAGGTCGGCGATGATGAGTGCCTTCGCCTCATCAACCGTAAGCCCGGAAATCCGCTCCAGTTCTTCACGATACCGCTCCTCTTCTTGCGCAAGCACCTCTTCCCGTTTCTTAAACCCGCGTTCTTTTTCAACCAAAACCTGCTCGGTTCGTTCAACATGGGCCAATTTCCGGTCATAGGTCTCTTCTTTTTGCGTTACGCGCCGTTCATATCTCTGTAATTCCGCCCTTCTGTCGCGGGTTTCCTTTTCAAGCTGGTTGCGTTCACTAATGATCTTCTCTTTCGCCTCGAGAAGTATCTCTTTTTTCCTAGCTTCAGCATTTTTCTCCGCATCCTCTGTAACCTGCTCAACGCGGCGTTCAGCCGACTTGAGTTGATATCTGGCATAAAGCCAGCGAATTGTCCAGCCTAATACAAACCCGGCAACAGGGAGGATCAACCACACAAGCCAATCCATATAATTCCCCTTACCTTTCTGAAATCGTTTCCCGCCGTCGCCGACAGGCAAACTTTTCCGTATTTTACTTAGCGTACCCTAGTATCGGCAAATTGTCAAGAGGGCGCAGTACATTGAAAGAAAAATCTAACCCAAATCAAAATAGTCCTCGCAGGAGGACGAAGTGAGGTTAGATTTGGAAACGAGAAAAAAGATTACGGAGGTAACGGCGGGACGTTACCGGGCATCAGGCAAGAAAGGCAAGTCCAAAACGCTTGACGAGTTTTGCCAGACCACGGGCTACAACCGCCGCCTCGCACCTGCTCACAAACTGGGGCAAGAAGCGGCTGGTGACGCTTGACGGCGAAACGGCCGCGCTCAAGGCGGCAAAGCCGAAAGGGAAGCGCAAGGCGGGCGGGGGACGGCCCCGCAAGTATACGGATGAGGCAACCGTCTGCCTGCGCAAGGTGTGGGCGTTTTATGATTTTCAGTGCGGGACGCTGCCAGCCCCGCTGATGAGGTTGCAAATGCCGGTTCTTGAGGGAAGCGAAACCTTTGGCATAACTCAGGAGACCGCCGCGAAACTCATATAAGCCCGGCACGGATTATTACCTCAAACCGGACCGGAAAAAACTCGCTCTCCGGGGAAAAAGCCTTACGAAACCCGGCCCGCTCCTGAAAAGCCAGGTGCCGGTCAGGGTTTTCTTCAGCCGGGACGGGCGCAAGCCCGGTTTTTTCGAGCTGGACACGGTTGCCCGCTGCGGAACCAACAGCAGAGGCGATTTTTGCGCCACTTTGACGGCGCCGGCGTGTATTCCGGCTGGACGGAGGAGGTTTCCCTGCGCAACCGGGCCCGCCGCCGGGGCAAAGACGCCGTGGCCGCTCTCAAAACCACGCTCCCGTTCCCCATGCTCGGCATAGACAGCGACAACGGCGGCGAATTCATAAACAAACAGCTCATAGACTGGTGCGCCGGCAACCGTGTCCAGTTCACCCGCGGCAGGCCGTACCGG
>JAISZQ010000281.1 GCA_031269165.1 Spirochaetaceae bacterium | reverse complement strand
GCCTTCAGCAAGGCGCGGAAGAAGATCAAGGCGGAAGCGATAGAGGAGCTGCTGCGGACCAGCGTGACCGGATCGTACCATGAGGAATGGAAGCGGTGGCGGGGATACCGGCTGATGGCGGTGGACGGGAGTTTCATCCGGCTTCCGTCGGCCCCGGCGTTGCTTGAGTACTTCGGGGGCCTGGGAAAAGAGGTGGCGGCGGCATCGGCGCCGGCGTCCATGCTGTTCGATGTTGAGAACGGCATCGTTGCGGGCGCGAAAATAGTGCCGGTGAGCGGGAACGGGCGGGCACTTGCGAAGGAACACGTGCGGGTTCTTGAGAAGCTTGAGAGCTATGAGCGGGGGAAAGAACTCATCGTTTTTGACCGCGGGTACCCGTCGCATGAGCTTATTAAGTTCTTACAGGATAAAGAGACAGGGTATGTGATGAGGATCCGGAAGGGGTTTATTTCCGAAAAGAAACTGCCTGAGGGGCGGGACGGGTACGCGAAACTGGGGAAAAGCGGGCAGCGGGCGCGGGTGATACAAATAACGCTGCCGGGCGGGGAAGAGGAAACGTTGGTAACGAATGCGGGGGAAGAGCGGCTGGAATATGAGGCGTTCCAGGAACTGTATAACAAGAAGCGGGGGATAGAGACTGAGTACAAGACGGTGAAGCAAAAGCTGGAACTGGAGAACTCAAGCGGGCGGACGGTGGAGACCATAAAGCAGGATTTTTACGCGGTGATGACGCTGGCGAATATGCCGGCGTGCCTTGTGCGGGAGGCGGGGCGGAAGGTGAAGAAGGAGCGGGAGAAACGGGGGAACAAATACGAATACCGGGTGAACGTGAATCACGCGGTAGGGATATTGAAAGACCGGCTGATAGGGGTGCTGCTGGAGGAACGACCTGGCAAGCGGGTGAGATTAATGAAAGAGCTGGTTCGGGAGATAGGGCGGCGTGTGGTGCCGGTACGGTTAAACCGGGAGGTGGCGCGGAATAAGACGCCCCGCAAAGCCCGGTTTCACCACAACCACGAGTCGAACTGTTGAGAAGGAGAGGGGGGAAATCCTTAAGTTGTTGACAGAGGGAGACTTCCCCCCTCATGCCGGGTTTTGGAACAGGCTCACCTGTCTGCCGCTTGGCTTTCGGGCAAAGCGAAAAAATCTCTTGCGCGAATGAGTAGGATGGGGTATCATTATAGGTGATCTTATGCGGCTTGCGCCGCGTAGAAAAAATCATGAAGGAGTTATCTATGCAAATGACAATGCGCTGGTTCGGGTCAAAGTATGATTCCGTTACGTTACCGCAAATCAGGCAAGTGCCGGGGGTTACCGGCATTGTTACGACGTTGTACGGGAAAAAGCCCGGCGAGTTGTGGGAGGAGGAGGCCATTCTTGCGATCAAGCAAGAAGTGGAGGCGGCCGGTTTGAAGATTGCCGGGATCGAGAGCGTCAATATTCACGACGCGATCAAAACGGGACACCCCGATCGTGAGGAGTATATCAAAAACTATATCACGACGCTTGAACGTTTGGGCAAGGCGGATATTCACATGGTATGCTATAATTTTATGCCCGTATTCGATTGGACACGCTCAAATTTGGCGAAGATGCGGAGCGACGGCAGTACGGTGATGAGTTATGACCAGTCGATTATCGACAAAATTGACCCAAACGACATATCTTCCGCGATGGAATCGCAGGCAAACGGATACCTTCTGCCCGGCTGGGAACCCGAACGAATTGGCAAACTGAAAGAATTGTTTGCGATGTATAAAGGGATCGACGAACAGAAGTTGTTTGATAATCTCGTCTATTTCCTCGAAAAAATTATGCCGGTGTGCGATGCCTATGACATCAACATGGCGATTCACCCCGATGATCCGCCGTGGTCTGTGTTCGGTCTGCCGCGTATCGTTACGTCAAAAGAAAAGATTCTCAAGTTTATCAAGGCGGTCGATAATCCGCATAACGGGGTAACGCTCTGTACGGGCAGCCTGGGGTCAAATCCCAAAAACGACATTCCCGCTATTATCCATGCGCTCAAAGGGCATATCCATTTCGCCCACCTCCGTAACCTGAAGCATGAATCGCCGGGCGTACTCGAGGAAGCGGCGCATCTTTCAAGCGATGGTTCGCT
This sequence comes from Spirochaetaceae bacterium, assembly GCA_031269165.1. Lineage (GTDB taxonomy): Bacteria > Spirochaetota > Spirochaetia > Treponematales > Breznakiellaceae > JAIRNN01. The sequence continues at coordinate 8,894 of JAISZQ010000281.1, read as the reverse complement.
GGATATGTATGCCATCACGAAGGCGCTCTACGATGCCGGTTTTGACGGGCCGATCCGCCCGGACCACGGCCGCGCGATCTGGGGAGAGGTGTCCATGCCGGGGTATGGTTTGTATGACCGGGCGCTTGGGTGCGCGTATTTGAACGGTCTCTGGGAAGCAATTGCGAAAGCGCATTGCGCCGCGCAGTGCGCGCAGTGTTAATATAGGAGGAAAATATGAAATTAACGAACACGGAATTAAAGAGTACGGCTCTCTGGGAAAAGGCGGGGATTGCGCTCCCGCAATTCGACATCGAAAAAATGGTCGCCGCGACAAAAAAAACGCCCCGATGGGTGCATTTTGGCGCGGGCAACATTTTTCGCGTGTTTCCGGCGGCACTGGGGCAGTCGTTGCTGGAAGCGGGGGCAGAAGAAACGGGCATTATCGTCGCGGAAGGGTACGACGGGGAAATCATCGACCGCTTGTTTATCCCCCACGACAATTTGACGCTGGCGGTTACCCTGAAGGTGGACGGCAGTATTGACAAAAAAGTCATTGCAAGCGTTGCCGAAGCGCTCCGTATCGATAAGCCGGAATCTTTTGGGCGTCTCAAAGAGGTGTTTCGCTCGCCGTCACTGCAAATGGTCAGTTTTACCATTACCGAAAAGGGCTACAGCCTGTCGAGTCCGCGCGGTTTGCTACCCGATGTGGAAGCCGACTTTGCAAACGGGCCAAAAACGCCGCAAAGTTATATTGGAAGATTGGCGGCACTCTGTTACGAACGGTATCTGGCGGGAAAATTGCCGATCGCGCTCGTGAGTATGGATAACTGCTCGCACAACGGAAGCAAACTGTTTGCCGCCGTGGAAGCCTTTGCGGTAAAATGGACGGAAACCGGTTTGGCCGAAGCGGGATTCTTGCCGTATATCCGCGATCCCAAAAGCGTGGCGTTCCCGTGGTCGATGATCGATAAGATCACGCCGCGTCCTGCCGACAGCGTGAAGGCTCTGCTGGAAGAAGTTGGTTTTACCGACACCGAAGGCCAGGTAACATCCAAAAACACGTATATCGCGCCGTTTGTCAACACGGAGGAGGCCGAGTATCTCGTTATCGAGGACGTGTTCCCGAACGGGAGGCCGCCGCTTGAGAAGGCCGGGGTCTACTTCACAGACCGCGAGACGGTGGACAAGGTTGAACGGATGAAGGTCTGCACCTGCCTCAACCCGTTGCATACGGCGCTTGCCGTGACGGGCTGTGTGCTGGGATTCGACTCCATCTCCGGCGAGATGAAGGATCCCGACCTTGCCGCGCTGGTGACGAAGATCGGCTATGACGAGGGGCTTCCGGTGGTGACGGATCCGGGGATCATCAAGCCCGCCGCCTTCATCGACGCGGTGTTGACGAAGCGCTTCCCCAATCCCGCGATTCCCGACACGCCGCAGCGCATCGCCACCGACACCTCGCAGAAGCTGGGCATCCGTTTTGGCGAGACGATCAAGCTCTATGGGGCGCGTCCCGATCTTGATGTGAACAACCTGAAACTCATCCCGCTGGTGATCGCCATCTGGTGCCGTTATCTCCTGGGCCTCGACGACGAGGGAAATCCCTTTACGCCGAGCCCCGACCCATTGCTCGCGGGCTTGCAGGACACGCTGAAAGGGGTTACGCCGGGCAACCCCGATTCGGGCAAGGGCAAACTGAAATCTATTTTGTCCAACGAGAGCATATTCGGCAGCGACCTCTACAAGGCCGGTTTGGGTGAACGGATCGAAGGCTACTTCGCCGAACTTCTGGCCGGAAAGGGCGCGGTGCGGAAAACGTTGCAAAAATATTTGCACTAGCAGAAGTATCCGCACTAGCAAGAGTATTTGCACTAGATTGAGAGATAAAAGACGGGCAGACTCACGGGTGGGTCTGCCCGTTGACGTGTAGACGGGAGGAGAAGAGGATGACACGGAACCGAACGATGACTCTTGATGAGAGACTTGCTATCGGAATGAAGGCCCACGAGTACTTTGAGGCCGGGAACAAGGCGGAGGCGGTGCGGATATTGAAGCAAATACCCTTAGCCCCCCATCTTGCGAAGGTGGCGAAGGAATTTTCAGGAGCGGATTTTCTCATAGAGAGTGGCTTTAATCTGTCAGACGCGGAGGCGGAATTTGGACCAGACTGGCTTACGAGCAGATAAAAATAACAGGTGGGAGACGGGCGGGATTGCCTGTTGACGAGTAGACGAGGGAAATAGATCTTTTATCATACTGAAGAGGAGAAGAGGATGACACAGAACCGAATGATGACGACTGAGGAAAGACTCGATGTCTTAATGGAAGCCGATAAGTACCTGAAAGCGGGTAACAAGGCGGAGGCGGTGCGGATTACCCTGCAATTGCCCATGCCTGTCTACTTTGCACAATTTCTCAAGGAGTTTTTAGGCGCGGATTTTCTCCTAAAAGGCGGGTATAATCTGGCGGAAGTAGAGGCGGAACTTGGACCTGATTGGCTTACGAGCAGATAAAAATAACAGGTGGGAGACGGGTGGGGTTGCCTGTTGACGTGTAGACTAGGAAAATAGATCTTTATCATACTGAAGAGGAGAAGAGGATGACACAGAACCGAATGATGACGACTGAGGAAAGACGTGATATTTTTAAGAAAGCGCATGAGTACTTCGAGGCTGGTAACAAGGCGGAGGCGGTGCGGATTACCCTGCAATTGCCCATGCCTACCTATTTCGCGCAATTTCTCAAGGAATTTGTAGGCGCGGATTTTCTCATAAAAGGCGGATATAATCTGGCGGAAGTAGAGGCGGAACTTGGACCTGACTGGCTTACTAAATGATATTTTGGTCGCTGTGCATCATATAAATGAAGGCCGAAAAGGTTTTACAGTACCTGGCGGGGAACCGGAGGGGCGAATATCCTATGAAGACGGCATTGCCCTTGCGATGGCAACTTTTCAGGAGACGCAACGTAGCGGGGATCCGCATATCATTATCCTTGTCGAGGCTGCTTTTTTGACCCACGAGTTGCAGTTTTGCGATGCGGACGACACCGACACGCGAAGCAGTTTAACCTATGCGATGCAGAGTTTGCGGGATGCGTTGCGCGCTCTTGAGGCGGTGGAGGATATGACTGGATATAAGGTCGCGGAAAAAACGTACCCGACGGATCCGAAGAAGCGTGTGCAGGGGTTTCCGATGGACGTGTTTCATCAGGCGTGCAGTTCCCACGGGACGCGGCTTCGCAACAGTCTTCGCGTTCCCGGCGTCAATATGCGGGAGAAGGCGTTGCTGAAACAGCGGGCAGTCAACATGAAGGTTGCTCAAGGCGTGTATGTGGAGAAGCAGAGAAAAGCGCTTGCCGGTTAACCGGTGAGAGATAAAAGACGGGCAGGCGGGTTGGCAAAGCAATGTCATTTGAGCCTGTTCCAAAACCCCACGAGGTTTTTTCCTCGCAGTGATCCGGGGGCGTTACGGGGGCTAGCCTACAACCCTCAACGTCCTGTTTCGGGTTTCCGGCCGGGGCGCACTCGGTAATGCGTCCGTCCATGGACGCTTGGGGTACGCCCACAAAACCATGCACCGCATGGATTTGTCCCCGTAGAGGGGGATCGCGGAGGGCGAAGACCGGCGCGAAGGGGGAGACTTCCCCCTTTTTGCTGAGATTCTGAACAGGCTCTAACGCGCATGGTTTTGGAACAGCCTCGGTTGACAAAAAAACAAAAAACAAAAAACAAAATTTTCCTTGCACTATTGTTTTTTTTTTGATAGAATAGAGGGTATGCTTGATATTATAATGAGCCACTGCAAGGAATACGATCTTGCGGTGGGTGACAAAAAAATCAGTGCCGCATCGGCACCGGGGCGTGTTCATTACTTGGGTGAAAACGGGCTCATTGGGAAACGGCTGTTGCTTTCTTCGTCGATTGACCGAACGCTTACTGTCGCGGCAAGTCTGCGTACCGACGGGATGTTCCGGTTTTTCTCTGTTGAGGGGGAGGAGCGAAAACGTACCACGTTTGTCAACTTGAGGCCGCGCCGTGAAGACCGATGGGCGAATTACATCAAGGTCGCGATCTCCATCTTTGTCGCGACACCCGATCCCGCCGTTGACCCGATTCCTGAAACCGGGGGCCTCAGTTTTACGGTTTCCAGTACGATCCCGAAAAACAAGGGGTTTGGGTCGTCATCCGCGCTGGAGTTGGCATCGGCTCTCGCGCTCAGGCCGCTTTTCCAGCCGAATATGAGTGACAACGAGTTGCTTGCCCGGCTCGCGGAGTCCCATAAAGCGTATTTTGAACGCGAGTACGACATCGTGGACTTCTATTTGATGATGAAGGCGGAAAAGGACCGATGGACGGTTGTCGATGAAAGCCGAATGGCGGCCGGGCTTTCCTGCGCGCGCAATATTGCGACGCCTTTCGCCGGATACAAGACGGTCGTGTTTGATTCGCGGGTTCCGGCTTTTGAATCCGCCGGGGAAGTTGAGATACGCATCGAACAGTTACAAAAGAGTCTTGAGATTCTGGGGCAACGAAAAAGCGGCATGATGTTCCAAGACCCGGAGGCGATAGAACTCATCGAGAACGAAACGGGGATAACCGAGGAGATGCGCCGCCGTTGTATGCATGCCGCGCAGGAGGCGATCCGCTTGGCCGATCTGGAAGGGGCCATGAAGACGGGCGACATCCCGCTCATCGCAAAGATCTTTCAACATTCGCAGAACAGCCTCCGCGACTTGTACGAGGTGTCGTGCCCGGAAATTGACTGGCTTGTCCGGCGTGCCGGGGAAACGCCGGGAATCGCCGCAGCCCGCATGATCGGACAAGGTTTCGGCGGTTCGATTTTCGCCATCCTCACGGACGAGGCCGAAAAGGAATACAAGGCGAAACTTGAGGATTATGAGCGCATCTTTGGGTTCCATCCGCAAAAGCACGAGATCAGAACCGGCGAGAGCGCAAAATACATCGGGTTGCATTAGGCTGTCCCGCGATGAACATACTGGCGGTCAATGACGACGGGATTGGAGACGGGATCATCCGGTTAATCGAGGCGTTCCGTACGGCGGGCCATCATGTTCTGGCCGTTGTCCCCGACCGGAACCGTTCCGGGTCGTCCCATTCCGTCACGTTTGACACATCCATGCGGTTGCGGGAAGCCGGAAAAGACCTCTACACCTACGGCGGCACACCGGTTGACGGTATTCTTGCGGCCCTTGTTTCGGGCGGGCTTGAGTACCGGGCGGATGCCGTCGTGTCCGGTATCAACGCGGGGCCCAATCTTGGCACGGACATCCTCTATTCGGGGACGGCGGCGGCGGCCCGTCAGGGAAGTCTCTACGGCCTCCCGTCGGTTGCCTTTTCCGTTGACGGGGATGCCCCGTATCACTTTGACGAAGCCGCGCTCTGGGCCGCAACCCATTTCGACCGATTGCTGACCTGCTGGCGAAAAGGCGCGTTTATCAACGTCAACTATCCGAATACGCGGGATTTCTCCGGGGCTCTTTTCACCTACCCGGCATTGCGTATATACGAAGATAGTATTACAATGGAAAGAAACGCCGACGGATCCCGATCCTGTTTTCTGAACGGCAACGGCGTTACCGTGAAACGGGGCGATGAAGTGTTGCCCGGTGTTTCGGATTGGGAAGCGGTACGGCAAAACAAGGTATCGGTCAGCGTCGTCTCCAGTCACCCGCAAGTGGTTGAAGCGATAGGGACGATGGGGACAACAAAGGAGGGGGACTATGGCGGCTTTGGCGGGCTCGAATGCCTCGGCAGTTTCGTCAATTGAAGACGGAATCCGTTTTTTTAATATGAAACGGTACGATGTTGCGCTTGATCATTTTCGGGACGTGAAGACGGACGGCCTCAATGACAAGAGCAGGATGGAACTCGCCTACTATCAAGGGCTCTGTGACACAAAACTGGAGCAGTACGACGAGGCCCTCCTGCTCCTTGAGCAGGTGGTAACGTCGGATATGTTGCCGCTCCGCACGATGCAGTGCCGTCTGACTCTTGCCTATGTCTACATGGTTACGCGGCGGGCGAAGATGGCGGAGTTTGAGCTTAACCGGCTGCTGAAAAGCGGCGTGGAGTCGGTGCAGATATATACGATGCTGGCGTACGTCGCGTGGGCGCAGCGGAACAACGCGAAAGCCATCGAACTCTACGAAAAGGCGCTTGCCTTCGATGCGGCCAATCTGACCGCGATAAACGGGCTGGGGTATGTGCTGGTTGATTCAGGGCTTGACGTCAAACGGGGCTTGGAACTCTGCCGCAAAGCCGTGCAGACAAAGCCACAGAACGCCGCCTATCTTGATTCCTTGGGCTGGGCCTACTACAAAAGCGGCGAGTTGGGCGAAGCGCGTACCGCGCTCAGGCGGGCGCTGGAAATTGCGCCCCGGCACAACGAGATAACCAAACACATGCGCGCGGTCATCGGCGAGGCGTCGTAAAAATGCGCTTTTCGTTGGTGTTTATGCGGCGGCCTTTTCCGGTACTCATCGCGCTCTGCCTCGCCATTTTTGCCGTGTCCCTCTATTCGCAGATCGTTCCCGAACCCGATCTTAACGGCGTCCGGGCGGGCGAAGAATTTCGTATCGGCATTCAGGCGTACAACCGCTATGCCTATAACGAGGCGATACGCGCCTTTGAAAGCGCCCTCGCCTATCGGCCCAACGAGGCGTTGATCCTCGACTGGCTTGGCCGCGCCTATTACAAGAGCGGGCTGGAGGAAATCGCGTTGCGGCAATGGGAACGGGCGGCGGAGATGTATGGCAACGAGCGGGACGAAGCCCTGCTCGCCCGTGCGCGGATTGAGGCGGTCGCCGCTCGCCGCAGCCCGCTTGTCTCGATGGCGGAGACGAGCCGTTTTGTGGAAGGCGGCACTTTCCCCGGCGTACAGGACGGCGCGACGGTTTTCCGCCAGCCGACGGCAGTACTTCCCCGCGCCGACGGCTCGGCGTGGGTTGTCGCCTACACGAGCAACGAGGTTGTCCGCGTTGATCCCAACGGCGTGATTCGGGAACGCCTAAGGGGGCCGCTCGGGGGATTCGACCGCCCTTACGACGTGGCGCACGGCCTCGACGGCCGCCTCTATGTCTCGGAATTCCGGGGAGGCCGCCTTTCCATCCTTGACGAAGCGGGCCAATGGCAAGCCCACGTCGGCGGCAAAGGACTTACGCCCGGCAGTCTCATCGGCCCGTCTTCCCTGACCATCGACGACGCCGGCTATGTCTATGTCGTCGAATACGGCAACCGGCGCATCTCAAAGTTTTCCCCCGACGGCGAGTTTATCCACAACTTCGGCCAAAAAGACGGCATCTTCCCCGGCTTCCTCTCGCCAACCGGTATCGCCTACCTGAGAGGCCGCATCTTTGCCGTGGATGGGGCGAAAAAAGCGATCTACACCTTCGACACGGACGGCATATACCAGGGCGTTTTTCTTGACGAAGGACTTGACGCCCCGGAGAGCCTTCGCGTGTGGGACGACCACACGTTTCTGCTCGCCGACACGCGCCGCCTCTTGCTGATTGACGCGGATTCGGCGATCATTCAGGAGGCCGGACTCGCCGGAAACCGCAGCACCCGCATCGTCGACGCGAACTTCGACCAAAACGGCAGCATCCTCGCCGCAAACTTCGACGCGAACGAAGTCGCCGTGATGCAGAGCATTGACGAACTCGCCTCCGGCCTCTTCGTCCAGATCGACCGGATCGTCACGGAAAACTTCCCGGAAGTGACGCTCGACGTTTCCGTGAGCGACCGGAAAGGCCGCCCCATCGTCGGCCTCGGCGACCGGAACTTCTTGCTCTCCGAGGGACAGGGCGAAACGCTGGCGCAGGTCGCCGGACAAACCCTGCTGGGCAGCCTCGACCGCGATCCCCGAACAGACATCGTCATCGTCGTGGAACGTTCCGGCGCGACGGCGGCCCTCCGCGAAGACCTTGCCGCCGCCGTGCGGGACATCTACAACGCCGTGCAAGGAACAGACATCACCATCGCCGGAATCGTGTCGGCGGGCGAAAACCCCGAACGGGAACGTTTTGACGGAGCAAACCCCTCGACCCTGACCGGTGCCGCGCGAGGCGCCCAAGCGAACTACAGCCCCCGCTGGCGTTTCGACAGCGCGATCCGCCTTGCCGCCGCCGACCTGCTTCCCCTTGCCAAGAAACGCGCCGTTGTCTTCGTTACGTCCGGGAGCCTCGGCGCATTGTCCTTCGAGCAATACTCGATCACCGAAACCGCCGCCTACCTCCAAAACGCCAACATCGGCTTCTACCCCGTCCTCGTCGGCCAAGCCCCGCCAAGCGACGACCTCGCATACCTCGCCAAAACCACCGATGGCCGGATAACCCGCCTCTACGCGCCGGAAGGTATCGGGGCCGCCGTCAAAAGCATCACCGCGCGTGCCTCCGGCTCCTACCTTCTCCGCTACCGCTCGTCCCTTCCCTCCGACTTTGGCCGCGCCTTCCTCCCCATCGAGGCCGAGGTCTATCTCTTGGAACGCTCAGGCCGCGACCGGGCCGGATACTTCGCGCCGTTGTCATGATATAGAAGTTCTCCTTAAGAATACCTAAAGAGGGGGACGTCTCCCCCTTCGCTACGGCCCGCCGCTTGCGCTTAGGGTCCTTCGCTATCCCCCTCTGCGGGGACAAAACCATGCGGTGCATGGTTTTGTGGGCGTACCTCAAGCGTCCATGGATGGACGCATTACTGAGTACGCCCCGGCCGGAAACCCGAAACAGGACGTTGAGGGTTGTAGGCTAGCCCCCGTAACGCCCCCGGATCACGGCGGAGGGTCATGGGCGAAAAATGTTGTTTACCAAACAATCCTGTGAAAGAACCAGAAGTTAATCACAAGCGCGACAGCGATTTTATGCATCTGCGGATCCTTGGAAAAACGTATGCCTTT
>JAISZQ010000280.1 GCA_031269165.1 Spirochaetaceae bacterium | reverse complement strand
CTCTTCTTCCTTCGTCAGTGTTACTTTGTATTTCTTCGGCATAGTTTCCCTCCCGATTTGGTTTTTATTCCCTCCTGTTATACCATGTTTCACTCGCTGTTACAACCATGTCGGGATACTAGCCTAATCTGCAACCCCCGATTAGGCTAGACACGAGAGACGTAAGGGAAGGCGGGCGGCGGCCACCGTCATTGCGAGGGCGTAGCCCAAAGCAATCCAGACGAGGGGCGTTCTCCCTGGATTGCTTCGCTTCGCTCGCAATGACAGGCGACTCGCTCGCAATGACGGGCGGATTAAATCCGTGCAAATCCGCGTCAATCTGCGGTTAAGAATCCTTAGAGCCTGTTCAAAAAGCGTACGAGACACAACCCTCCGCTGTGATTAGGGGGCGTTACGGGGGCCCCTACAGCCCTCCGCGTCCTGCTTCGGGCTTCCGGGCCGGGGCGTACTCGGTAATGCGTCCATCCATGGACGCTTGGGGTACGCCCACAAAACCATGCACCGCATGGTTTTGTCCCCCCGTTGAAGGGGGTAGCGTAAGACGCGAAGCGGCTGGAGCGAGGGGGAAGGCGCGGCAACTTGTTGCCGTTCCCCCTTTACTTGTGCGCACTCTCCCCCCGGAGGGGGGCCGATGCTCGTTCTCCTCATCACACGCCCAAGGAAAGCCCCCGAGGGGCCAAGGGCCTCCACGGCGGGTGGGTGGTCTCTCTTGTCTTTGGGGGTACAAACCCGTATACTGGTTGGTATGAATACCGTAGTTATTGGGGCGCAGTGGGGCGATGAGGGTAAGGGCAAGATTGTCGATTATCTGGCGGGAGAGGCGGATGTTATTGTGCGCTTTTCGGGCGGGGCGAATGCGGGGCATACGATTGTGTCGGGGGGGCGGCAGTATGCGTTGCATCTGATTCCATCGGGGGCGTTGTATCCGGGGAAGACGGTGGTGCTGGGGACGGGCATGGTGATTGACCCCAAGGCGCTTTTTGCCGAGATTGCGTTGCTTGAGGAGCAGGGTATCGGGACGCAGGGGCGGCTTTTTATCTCGGACCGGGCGCATATCGTGTTGCCGAGTTATATCGAGATTGACAAGGAGCGGGACGCCACGCGGAAGAAGCCTATCGGGACGACGGGGCGGGGGATTGGGATCACCTATTCGATGAAGAGCGACCGTGACGGGATTCGGGTGGCCGACTTGGGCTGGAAGGACAAGTTGGACGATCTGGGCAAGAGCGACTACGACTTTATCATGGGGTATCGGGACCGGTTAGAGGCTATGGCGATTGATATGGCGGCCTTTATGGAGTGGCATAAGGGGGATCGGGTTCTCTTGGAGGGGGCGCAAGGGGCTTTGCTGGATCTTGACTTGGGGACCTATCCCTTCGTGTCAAGCGGGATGTCGAGCGCGGCGGGTGCGGCTATCGGGGCGGGGGTCGGGCCCCGGGCGCTGGACAAGGTGTTGGGCGTGTTCAAAGCCTACTCGACGCGGGTGGGAAACGGGCCGTTCCCGACGGAGTTTGGCGGCGGGGATGAAGAAGGGGGCCTGGGCGCGTTTATTCGGGAGACGGGCCGGGAATATGGGGTAACGACGGGGAGGCCGCGCCGATGCGGGTATCTTGACCTCGTCGCGTTGCGCTATGCGTGCCGGGTGAACGCGATTGACCGCCTCGTGATGACGCATCTTGATGTATACGACACGCTGGACGAGATCAAGGCGGCGGTCGCGTATACGATTAACGGGGAGGAGACGGCTGATTTTCCCGCGTCGGTTGGAAAACTGGCGGCGGCAAAGCCTCTGCTTACGTGTTTCAAGGGCTGGAAAAGGCCGATTTCCGGCGTTTGTGGTTACGATGACCTTCCTGAAGAGGCGAAAGCCTACATCGCGTTTATCGAGGACTACTGCGGGACGGAGGTGGGTATTGTTTCGGTCGGCTATGAGCGTGCCCAGACGATTGTCCGTGAAGCGGTGTGGGACTAACCCGATGCGCGGTCAACGCTGTTTGTTCCTCACGCGCACCATTCTCGTCTGCGGGAACAGTGCGCGGGTGTTTGGTGTTTTCTGCGCGCTCTCCGTCCTGCTTTTCTATGGCGGTTGCGCCGCTTCGTCCGGCGCGAAAATCATAACAATATGGACGGATCAAAGCGTTGTCGCGTTGTACGCCGGGTATTTCAATGCGGCACAGGATGCGGCGCGGAATCCGTACAAGGCGGAAGTGTTTTATTTCGACAACGTGGGCGAGCGTTTGGCGGAAACGAGGCCGGATGAAAAGGATGGCCCCGACATTGTTATCGGCAACTGGCTGAACAGTGCCGAAACGATCTCGCTTTTCAGACCGATAAAACCTTTCTACCAGACAAACGTCCCGCTTGAAAGCGTTTTTTATGCGGGATTACTGGAAGACGGGTGGCTGAAAGGCGATCAGGTGTTGTTGCCGGTTTCTTTTGACGCGCAGGTGATTGCTTTTGACCGGAACAACGCCGCGCTGTTGCCGAATCCGTTTTCTATGAGCCTCTCGGAACTTCAAGAAACGGGCGCAACATACAATCGTATGCGAAACGACGTCTGGACACAGGTCGGGTTTTCCCCGCTCTGGAACGAGGAATTTTTGTTTTTAAGCACGGCGTTGCTCGGTGCCGACTGGCGGGAGGCGGTACCGCAGGCGGACCAAGCCGCCGGGTCGGTTGTATGGCCGGCCGCCGGGCTGGTTGCGTGGGACGAGGCGAAGTTAAAGGCGGCGCTTGAGACATTGCGAGAATGGGTCGTCGTCGCCAATGACTCGATACAGGCCGACGATGATTTTTCCTTCAAGTATTTTTTTGCGTCTCCCGATAAACTCGCAACAAGCGACCGGATCTTGTTCACCGTCATGCGGGTGTCCGATTTCTTCAAATTGGCGGAGGAACGCCGGGACGCGCTTGATTTTCGCTGGCTGGAACACGAAGGGCGGATCGTCCCTGCGGAGGACATCGTTTATTACGGCGTCTACCGGAAATCGGGGGCCAAGGCGAAGGCCGTCGCGTTTACCAACTGGTTCTTCAGCGAGGAAAGTCAGGACGCTATGCTTGCGAAGGGCAGAGCGGCACGGACTACCGAAACCTTTTTTGGTATCGCGGGCGGTTTTTCCGCGATGCGCGGCGTGACGGAGACGGCCTTTATGCGGTATTATACCGGGATGCTGGGCCACGTGCCGCCCGGAGAAAAGATCGTGTCTCCCGGCGTTTTCCCGTCCTTCTTCCCGGAGTTGAAAGAGCGGGTCATCATTCCCTACCTTAAGGAACAAATCCGATTGACGAACAGCAACGGAACAAACGGCGACACCCTGGAATCCCGTTTGTCGAATTGGACAAGGATGGAATAGAGTCGTTTTCCTTAAGAATACCTCAAGCGGGGTGGGGGAAAGCCTTCCCCCTCGCTCCGGCCGGCACACCCCATGGGGGGGTATACCCCGAAATGGTTTGTGCCGGCCTCCGCTACCCCCTTCAGCGGTGGGCCCGCCCCCCGCAACGCCCCCCGCCACCTGCCGTGGAGGCCCTTGGGCACGCCGTGGGGAGAACGCCCATCGGCCCCCCTACGGGGGCAGCACGAGCGCACCCCCTCGTCATTGCGCCCGTCACCTACCCGTCATTGCGAGCGAAGCGCGGCAATCCAGGGAGAACGCCCCTCGTCTGGATTGCTTCGTCGTCGGCACTGGCTACCGAAGGTAGCACGCCGCCTCCTCGCAATGACGATGCCCCCCGCCATCGCGGCGCACCCCCCGTCATTGCGCCCGTCACCCACCCGTCATTGCGAGCGAAGCGCGGCAATCCAGGGGGAACGCCCCTCGTCTGGATTGCTTCGTCGTCGGCACTGGCTACCGAAGGTAGCACGCCGCCTCCTCGCAATGACGATGCCCGCCACGCCCCCCGGCCCCGTATCTCGGCGGGATCACTTGCTCGTGACGGTTATTTTCGCGCTGATAATGTCGAGTGCCTTTTATTACGAGCGAGCCTGTTCCAAAACCGCGTGCGTTAGCGCACCGTCAATGAGTTTTGGAACAGGCTCTTTATAGAGGGGACCGTTCAAAAACGGACAGACCACCTTCGACAGGCGGTCAGGCGTTGGGTTTTTGGAGCCACGTCATCATGCCGCGCAGTTCTTTGCCGACTTTCTCGATGGGGTGGGCGGCCTCGATTGCGCGCAGACGGTTGAAGTTCGGGCGGTTCACTTGGTTCTCCAAGATCCACTCGCGGGCGAACTTGCCGGTCTGAATGTCCTTGAGCACCTGGCGCATCGTGTTCTTGGTTTCCTCGGTGATGATCTTAGGCCCGGTAACATAGTCGCCATACTCGGCCGTGTCGGAAATCGAGTAACGCATAAACGAGAGCCCGCCCCGATTCACAAGATCGATGATGAGCTTCATCTCGTGCATGACCTCAAAATAGGCGCTCTCCGGCTGGTAGCCCGCCTCGGTCAGCACCTCGAACCCACACTTCATCAACGCCGAGACCCCGCCGCAGAGAACGGCTTGCTCGCCAAAGAGATCGGTCTCGGTTTCTTCCTTAAACGTAGTCTCCAGCACACCGGCCCGCGCCCCGCCAATCGCCGCCGCATAGGCAAGCCCCAGCCGTTTCGCGTCACCGGTCGCGTCTTGCTGAACCGCGATCAGACACGGAACCCCCGCGCCCGCCTGGTATTGCTCGCGCACCGTGTGTCCCGGCCCCTTGGGCGCGATCATCACCACGTTAATGTCGGCCGGCGGCACAATCTGCCCGAAATGAATGTTGAACCCGTGGGCAAAAGCAAGCGTCTTCCCCGGCTTGAGATTCGGCTTGATCGACTCTTGGTAGAGCCGCGCCTGCTTCTCATCGTTGATAAGGATCATGATAAAATCGGCCTCTTTCGCCGCGTCCGCCGCCGTCTTCACCGTGAGCCCCGCCGCCTCAGCCCGCTTCCACGACGGAGAACCCTCATACAACCCGACAATGACCTTGAGCCCCGACTCCTTCGCGTTCAAAGCGTGCGCGTGCCCCTGCGAGCCATACCCGATAACCGCTATCGTCTTGCTCCGCAACGCCCCAAGATCACAATCCTTCTCATAATACATCACCGCCATACGTTCCTCCAGAACCACTTATGATAATACAACAGTCTATCCCGTTTCCGCGAAACCGTCAACCGCCCCGCCTGCCCTCTCAAATAAGATGAATCTTAGAGCCTGTTCAAAATCTCAGCAAAAGGGGGAAGTCTCCCACTGTCAACAACTTAAGCAAAAAGAAAAGAAAGGTCCGCGGATTTTCGCGGATTAACACGGATCGAGCGGGGTATAATCCGTGAAAATCCGCGTCAATCCGTGGTCAAAAACGCTTCCCTTGTTGCGGTAATAGCCGTTTTTTCGTTAAACCTGCCTACTTGAAATTTTTTTCTTGATGTGATATACTTATAGTATGCTTTTAACACGGGCGCTAAAAACAGACTATGCCATTCGCGGCTACGCGGCTACTCATGACCCCCGCCCTTAATACAACTACGCAAAAATCGTGTCAAGCCCCCTCTGAAAACGCCCGCCTGTCATCTTTTATCTGAACGCGCCCTCAGTACGTTTTTATCCCGGCATCACTGCACGTCATTTTTTGACAAATATAACTCATTCGTTGAACCTGTCGAAGGGGACGACGAAGCAATCCAGACGGGAAAAGACCCTCGCACTGGATTGCTTCGCTCCGCTCGCAATGACGAAGGGCTCACTCGCAATGACGGGGGGAGAATCGTCATTGCGAACCCGAAGGGTGAAGCAATCCAGACGGGAAAAGATTCTCACCCTGGATTGCTTCGCTTCGCTCGCAATGACGGGGGACTCGCTCGCAATGACGGGGGGCGCCCCTTTGGGGCGAATGGAGAATGGAGAATTGAAAATGGAGAATGGCGTGTTTTGGAAATGGCGCGTTCCGTTCCTGTCATTGCGAAACGGCGGCAACACAGTTGCCGTTGGCGAAGCAATCCAGACGGGGGAGGCCCTCGCACTGGATTGCTTCGCTTCGCTCGCAATGACGGAGAGCGTTGTCATTGCGAGCCACGAAGCGGCGAAGCAATCCAGACGGGGAAGGCCCTTTGGGGCGAGAAGAGGTTTGCGGTTATTTAAAAACGTTAAATCATAAGAGATAAGAGCGGGGGACGATTCCCCTGTTGTTATATATTTTTGTTTCTTAAGAGGAGATATGGTATGAAGCAGAATGATTTTCGCGGTATTGCGGTGGCGGTTGTGGTGTTCGCGCTCGGCATTATAGCGGTGGGATTTACGGGGTGCGACTTTCTGGAAGATTTCGTCAGGATGCAGGGCGCGGAGGAACCACCGACCGTCGACTTCTTCTCCGGGGTTTCCACGGAGGAGGAGGTGGACAGCGCCAT
>JAISZQ010000256.1 GCA_031269165.1 Spirochaetaceae bacterium | reverse complement strand
CCGTTATGCCAAAGGTTTCGCTTCCCTCAAGAACCGGCATTTGCAGCCTCATAAGCGGGGCGAGCAGCGTCCCGCACTGAAAATCATAAAACGCCCACACCTTGCGCAGGCAGGCGATTGCCTCGTCCGTATACGCGCGGGGCCGTCCCCCGCCCGCCTTGCGCTTCCCCTTGGGCCTTGCCGCCTTGAGCGCGGTCGTTTCGCCGTCAAATGTTGCGAGCCGCGTCCCGTCCCCGTTTGAGAGCAGGTGCGAGGCGGCGGTTATAGCCCGTGGTCTGGCAAAACTCGTCAAGCGTTTTGGTCTTGCCCTTCTTGTCCGATGCCCGGTAACGTCTCGCCGTTACCTCCGTAATCTTTTTTCTCGTTTCCAAATCTAACCTCACTTCGTCCTCTTGCGAGGACTATTTTGATTTGAGTTAGATTTTTATTTCAATGTACACCTTTTTTTGAGTTAGAATAATTTCGATGTACTGCGGGGGCTTGCATCCTTTTTGATCCTCCGCTATGCTCTCGTGAAAGGAGCATTCTATGAAGAAATTTTTAGTTTTAGTCACGGTTGGTCTTGTGTGTTCCGCTTTTGCCTTTGCGGGCGGGGGGAAGGACACGAATACCATTTCGATCGGGTATGTCGGGCCGCTTTCGGGCGGGGTCGCGCATTATGGCACGGAGAGCCGGAACGGGGCGTTGCTTGCTATCGAGGAGATTAACAAGGCGGGCGGGATTCTCGGCAAGCAGATCGCTTTCAAGGACGAGGATGACGAGGGGGATGCCGCGAAGGTCATCAACGCCTTTAATCGGCTCGTCTCGCAGAACAAGGCGTCGTTTGTTATCGGAAGCTCGACATCGGGGCCGACGATAGCGATTTCTGACCGCGCCCAGGCGCAGAAGATTATCCTTATCACGCCGTCGGGGACGAACGAGGCGATCACTCAGGCGGGGGACTACATTTTCCGCGCCTGCTTTATCGACCCGTTCCAGGGTATTGCCGGGGCAAATTTTGCCTACGACACTATCGGCGCGCGCAAGGCCGCGATTTTCTTTGACAACGGCAATGATTACTGTGTGGGCTTGGCCGACTCGTTCCGCAAGCAGTTTAAGGCGAAGGGTGGCGAGATCGCGGCTGACGAGAGTTATCAGACCGGCGAGGTTGACTTTAACGCCCAGCTTACCAAGATACGCTCGGTCAATCCCGACATCATCTTCCTGCCCGACTATTACCAGACGGTCTCGCTTATCGCAAAGCAGGTACGCCAGCTTGGTATGACAATTCCGCTTCTCGGCGGCGACGGCTGGGACGGGCTCATTGACAATGCGGGCGACGAGGCACTCAACGGCTTCTTCTCGACCGGGTTTTCCGCCGAATCCACCGCCGCGAATGTGCAGACCTTCGTGAAGGCGTACCAGGCGCGGTTTGGCTACACGCCCGACACGTTCAGCGCGCTCGGCTATGACTGCGTGCTGTTGCTCCGTGACGCCATCGTGAAAGCGGGAAGCGCCGATCCGTCGGTGGTCAAAGGCGCGCTGGCTGAGGTTTCCGGCAACTATATCACCGGCAACATTCGGTACGACGCGAATCGGGACCCGATCAAGGGCGCGGTCATTCTGGAAATCGTCAAGAAAGACGGGAAGCTGACAACCGCGTACAAGACGACGGTAAACCCGTAACGCTGTAAGACAGGCAAACAAGCCGATGCGGGAACTTTTAGTTCAGCAGTTTGTCAACGGCCTTTCTCTGGGGAGTATCTATGCCTTAATCGCCTTGGGTTACACCATGGTGTACGGCATAGTGCTTCTCATAAACTTTGCCCATGGCGATATTCTCATGGTTGGCGCGTATATCGGCTACTTCACGCTCACCGCCTTGGGAACGTCGCCGTGGGCGCTTGCGGCGGCATTCGCGCTGGCGATGCTGTTTTGCGCCGCGCTGGGCATCACGATTGAACGCTTTGCCTATCGGCCTTTAAGAAAAGCGCCCCGGCTCAACTCGCTCATCACCGCAATCGCCGTTTCGTTTATCCTGCAAAACGGCGCGCGTGTTATCCCGTTTATCGGGCCCAACCCCCGGCAGTTTCCCCAGCCGACCCTCCGGCAGTTTAACCTGGGTTTTGTGTCCATCTCGAACATTCAGATCATCGTCATCGCGCTCTCCGCCGCCCTGATGCTCTGCCTTAACTACATCGTAAACTTCACCAAGCGCGGCAAGGCGATGCGGGCCGTGTCCTTTGACTTAGGCGCGTCGTCACTTATGGGCATTTCCGTGAACGGCATCATCTCGTTTACCTTCGCGCTCGGCTCGGCACTGGGCGCAGCGGGCGGCCTCCTCTATGCCTGCGCCTATCCGCTCGTCTCTCCCACGATGGGAACGATGCCGGGCCTCAAAGCCTTTGTCGCGGCAGTCCTCGGCGGTATCGGCTCAATCCCCGGCGCAATGCTCGGCGGCTTCATCTTGGGGCTGGCCGAAACCTTCACCAAAGGCTTCATCTCGTCGCAATTCTCCGATGCGGTCTCGTTCTCCATCCTCATTATCATCCTGCTCGTCAAACCAACCGGCATCCTCGGCGCAAAACTGCGGGTAAAAGTCTAGACCCGTCAGCAATTCCGATTTCCGAAAAATTCAGGATTTGGTATAGTTTAGGTGCTCTTTTGATTTTGGGCGCATTTTTGCTCCGCAAAAACAGTGCTTTCCACTCCAATTCGCTTTGTTACGCTTCGCAAATCACGCAAGCCTGTTCCAAAACTCATTGACGGTGCGCTAAGAGCCTGTTCAGAATCTCAGCAAAAGGGGGAAGTCTCCCCCTTCGCTCCGGTCTTCGCCCTCCGCTATCCCCCTCTACGGGGGTCAGACCCCCGTAACGCCCCCGAATCACAGCGGAGGCGGACATCCTGCGGGGTTTTTGAACAGGCACGGCGCGCGGCGCGTAAAGGCCGTATTTGGTTTTTATGCTTAACGGAATACGCTGTTTATCCGTTGTTTCAATCGTGTCGGGATACTCGTATCCCGACATCATTCAAACTGCGGGTATAGCCTGACGAGGCTGTTTCAACCTCTCGCGTTGCGGCAGAGGGCAGACCTTTCCTTGAGGCCGTCTTTGTCCGGAGAACCGAGGCCGTTTGTAACGTCGTTTTTGCCGTGAAGCGGGGCGTTTAGCCGGGCGGGGAAGTGGGGAAGGGCTGGTTTTTGGGAGAAAAACTCGTTTTCGCCTCCCAGACCCCCGTCCTTAGGCTGTCCCAACTCAGCGCGTAGGCCTTTACCTCCGGGATTGGTGTCTTTGCCTCCGCCACAACCGCCTCCCAGTCAACCTCTTCCGCTTCAGGCGGCGGCTCCCCCGCGAGTATCTCCGACCAGTACCGCTCCCCCCAAAGATGCGCCTTCCTTCCCGTCCGCACGTTGAACCGGAGGGAGAACGTTTGTTTCAGCCACTGCATAATCTTGGGCAGCTCAAGCCCGTTGGCGGGCTTGATGAAGAACGCGAGCCGCGTCCCGTCGAGCGCAAGCCCGCGCATCTCGAAGCCGTATTTTGCCTTCGTCTCGATGAGGACGCGGTAGAAGAGCGTCACCGCCCACGCCAACCGGAACAAAGGCTCGCCGACATTAATCTCGGTCCGAACCTCGTACCAGACGTTTTCCGCCAATTCTCTTGGACCTTTCATAAACACCTTCCTGTAGAGAGATGGGGCTGTTCCAAAACAGAAGTTTTGGAACAGCCTTATACCCTCTATTAAGGCGTTGAGTTGCGGTTTTGCTTTAATCAGACGGGAAAAAAGCGTGAAAAAAGTGAAAAACATTGAAGTTTTGAGACAAGATCGGTATATTGCGGCACGGAAAGGCCGTATTTGGCCTCTATGCTTTACCGGATACTCTTTTTATCCGCTGGTACCATCGTGTCGGGATACGAGCATGAACGCGCGGGAATAACACGGCCCCCCATCTCCCTTGTTTCTCCCGAAAAGCCGTGGTAGGATAGGGATTGTTATGTTTACCATTGACGCTCTGTGGCTTACAAAACTTGCCGAAGCTTTACACGTATCGGAAACCGCGCTTACCGCCGAATTGCCGCCCCAGCCGGAGATGGGCGACGTCGGGTTTCCGATGTTTCCGTTTGCCAAACAGTGGAAAAAAAGCCCCGCGCAGATCGCCTTAGCCGTTGCGGAAAAACTTGCGGGCGACGCGGCGCTTGCCGGTTATGGAACGGTTTCCGCGCGGGGGCCCTACCTCAACGTTTCGCTTGACCGGGGGCGGTTCGCGCAACACGTTTTGTCGGATAGCGGGCGGGACACCCCTGCGCGCGCCCTGCTGAAAGGCAAGCGGATCATGGTTGAGTTTTCAAGCCCGAATACCAATAAGCCCCTGCACTTGGGTCATCTGCGAAACGACGTTTTGGGCGAAAGCCTTGCGCGGATCTTGCGGGCGGTGGGGGCGGACGTGCAAAAAGTCTGCATCATCAACGACCGGGGTATCCACATCTGTAAGTCGATGCTCGCTTACCAAGAACTGGGCAACGGCGCGACGCCGGAAAGCGCGGGGGTCAAGAGCGACCGTTTTGTCGGCGACTGGTATGTGCGCTTCCACCAGACTGCCGAAACCGGCGACGAGACGGTGCCGGAAGATCGGGCGCGGGAACTGTTGCGAAAGTGGGAAGCGGGCGACGCGGAGACGGTCGCGCTCTGGAAAAAGATGAACGGCTGGGCAATTGACGGTATCAAGGCGACGTATCGGCGCACCGGCGTCTCGTTCGACCGCTTCTACTTTGAAAGCGAAACCTACCTCCTCGGCAAGGACAAGATCGCGGAAGGGCTTGCAGATGGGGTGTTCTACCGTGAGGAAGACGGCTCGGTGTGGGTTGACTTGGAGGCGGAAAAACTGGGGAAAAAGGCACTGCTCCGCAAAGACGGCACCTCGCTCTACATCACGCAGGACATCGGTACGGCCATCTCCCGCCACAACGACTGGCCCTTTGACCGGCTCATCTACGTGGTCGGTTCCGAGCAGATATATCATTTCAACGTCCTCTTTTCCGTCCTGCGCAAACTCAAGTACCCGTGGGCCGCCGACCTCTACCACCTCTCCTACGGCATGGTCAACCTCCCCGAAGGCAAGATGAAGAGCCGCGAGGGAACCGTCGTTGACGCGGACGATTTGATCGACGAACTGCGCGATCTGGCCCTGGCCGAAATCCGCGAAAAGGAGCGGGAAGAGGCCGTCGGTGACCCCGAACACGTCGCGGAGAAAATCGCGCTCGGCGCGTTGCACTACTATCTGCAACAGGTGTCCCCGTCAAAGGATATGCTCTTTAACCCGAAGGAGTCCCTCTCTTTCAACGGCAACACCGGCCCCTATCTGCAATACATGGGGGCGCGGATCTCCTCGATGGTAAGGAAGTGGCAAAAAGCGGACGATACCCACGAACCGGAAGGAGAACCGCGCTACGACCTCCTCACCGGGGACGCCGAGTGGGACCTGCTCAAGACGATTGCGGGCTTCGAGAACGCGCTCGCCGAGGCGGCCTTGCGCTACGACAGCTCGATCATCGCCGCATACTGCTACGACCTTGCCAAGCGTTTTAGCCGTTTTTACCACGACTGCCCGATCTTGAACTGCGAGGACAAGGCCCTTGCCCAAGCGCGGCTCGCGCTGTCAAAAAAGACACTTGCCGTTCTGAAGGAAGCGCTCGACCTCATCTGCGTGCCGTTTCTCGAAACGATGTAGGGACTCTTTATGTGCCGTTTGGTACAGATAACTTGTCGATGCCGGGTGAGCACCGCTTTACGAGGGCTGTTTAGTAGTCCTCACGGCCTTCCGGCTAGCGTGGCGTTGGGCGGGGGCTTCGCTCTCCTTCAGGCGGTGCTCGCGTGGCTGACAGAACGCGCCAATCGGTACGTTATCGGTGGGCGCATGGGACGGGGTCTGAGGCGCGGCAACGTTCCACTGTCAACAACTTAAGGATTTTTGTCCACAGATTGCGCTATGCATAGCGATCCGGATTACGCAGATTTTTTATACTTGAGCCTGTTTCAAAACCCTGCGAGACGCAAGCCTCCGCCGTGATCCGGGGGCGTTACGGGGGTGGTAAACCCCCGTAGAAGGGGGTAGCGTAGGGCGCAAGACCGGAGCGAGGGGGAAGGCGAGGCAACTTGCCAATGCAACTTGCCGATTCCCCCTTTTGCTGAGATTTTGAACAGGCTCTCAGGCTCCAGTCAATCAACGCTCCATGTTCCATTCTCCCAACGGAGGCTACCCCTTCATGCCGGTTGTCGCGATACCCTGGACGAAGTACTTTTGCAGCGAGAAGAACAAGATGAAGCTGGGCAAGAGCGAAAGTACCGACATGGCGAACATCGAGCCCCACGACGAGATGCCGGACGAGTCGAGGAAGAGGCGGAGGCCCATCGGGATCGTGTACATCTGCGGCGAATTGAGGTAGAGCAGTTGGTTGAAGAAGTCGTCCCATGTCCACAGGAAGGTGAAGAGCACCGTCGTGATGATGGCGGGAACGCTGAGCGGGAGGATGATTTTCACGTAGATGCCGAGTTTGCCGCAACCGTCGATACGCGCCGATTCGTCGAGGTCTTTGGGGAGGCTGCGGACGAACTGGACGAGGAGGAATATGAAGAAAGCATCCGTTGCAAAGAGTTTGGGGACGATGAGCGGGAGGAAGGTGTCTATCCAGCCGAACAAGCGAAACATGATGTACCGGGGAATGGTCGTGGCGTGGGAGGGCAACATGAGGGTAACCATCATGATGGCAAACCAGAATTTTCTGCCGGGAAACTCTAAACGCGCGAAGGCATAGGCGGTGATGGAGCAAAACGCCGCGTTCAGGATCATGCAGGTGAAACAGATGGTGAACGAGTTCTTGAAGAACGTGCTGAACGTAACGATGCCGATGCCGCCCCAGCCTTTGACGTAGTTTTGGATCGTCCATGTTTTTGGGATGAGGCTGGGGTCGCTGAAGATGGCCGAACCTTCCTTGAACGAGGCCATGATGAGCCAGATGACCGGGTAGAGCATGAGGATGCCGAAAAGAACGATGATGATATTCGCGACGCTTGCGCCGATAAAGGTTTGTGGTTTCATTTTTATTGCTCCTTGTTATTCCCCGCTTCCATAGGAAACCATTGAATTGGACACCTTGAAGGTGACGGCCGTCATCGCGGCGATGACGATCAAGAGGAACCATGCCATAGCCGAGGCGTAGCCCATCTCGGAGTGCTGGAAGGCTTTGATGTAGAGATAGAGGCTGTAGAACATGGTCGAGTCGAGCGGGCCGCCGTTTCCGCCCGAAACAACAAACGCTTGGGTAAACGATTGGAACGCGCTTATCATCTGCATGATAAGGTTGAAGAGAATGATGGGCGAGAGGGCGGGCAGCGTAATATTGAAAAACTGCCTGACTTTTCCCGCGCCGTCAACGCTGGCCGCCTCGTAGAATTCCGTGGGGATTTGCTTGAGTCCGGCAAGAAAGATGATCATCGGGCTGCCGAACTGCCACACGGCGAGCAAGATCAGCGTAATGAGCGCGTACCGGGGATCGGAAATCCACGACGGCGGGTATGCGGAGGGAAAAAGCCCCGTGATAATCATGTTGATCACGCCGTCACCCGCGAAGAGCCTCCGCCACAGGACGGCAATCGCCACCGAACCGCCGAGCAGGGTCGGAATATAGTAGACCGTGCGGTAAAGCGGGATGAGCCGTAACTTCTGGTTCATCAGCATGGCCACGGCGAGCGCGAAAATCAGCTTCAATGGCACCGAGATGAACACAAACCGAAACGTGACCCCCAGCGAGTTGAGGAACCGCGTGTCCTTCACATACTCGGCGTTTCCCGAAAACATCACGATAAAGTTTTTCAGCCCGACCCATTCAGGCGGCTGGAGAATGTTGTAGTCTGTGAACGACAGGTATAACGAATAGATCATCGGATAGAGCGTCAGCACAAAAAACCCGATGAGCCAGGGAATCAGAAACAGGTACGATGACACGTACCCGCGCAAAGCCGTTTTTTTTATCATAAATTCTTCTCCTTTGTCCAGTATACCACCGCCTCTGGGAAAACGCAACACGGGGGGAGTCGTGCCCTTTGGATGACTTGTCGGTACGCCTCGTGGAACGGGGCCAATCCCTATCCCGCCTTTGCCCGCTCCCCGTTCTGGATTGCTTCACCAACGGCAACTATGTTGCCGCGGGTTCGCAATGACGGCCCTGCCGCCTGTCATTGCGAGCGAGCGGCACATTGCCGAGCGAAGCAATCCAGAAGGCAACGCGAAGCGTTTGCACGCCATCCCGCTTCTGGATTGCTTCGTCGCTTCGTTCCTCGCAATGACGGCCCTGCCTCCTGTCATTGCGAGCGAAGCGAAGCAATCCAGTGATGCCGTCCCGTTCTGGATTGCTTCGCCGCTTCGCTCCTCGCAATGACGGGACCCGAAGGTGTCATAGGCGTCCCGCCTCGGCTCCATCACAAAAAGCCATGACTTTTGTAACTTTTTTCGCGTTTTTTGCGGGGTACCGCTTGACACTTTTTTCGTTCCCGGTATACTTATACCCATGATTGCCCTGCAACAGTGCCGGGTTATATAAAAAAGGCTGGTTATGCAAAAAAGATTGACTTGTCCCCATACATTTTCCGCGCTTTTCTCCTGTCTGAGGAAACCCCCCCCCCCTCGAACAGGGCTTTTGGACCCTTAACACCCCTTTTTTCCCTGTTTGGGCCCTTTTCAGCCGGTTTTCGCCCTTTGCCTGTCCGCTTTTTATCCGCCAATCGGGCGCTCTTCGCGCCTCAATCATATTGGAATTACCGGAGGTTTTTATGTCGGTTTTAGATGATGTCAAGCAGGTTCTGCACCGGGTTCGCGTGAAGCTCTATCCCAGCAACCTGCCGGAAAACGAGGGCAAGCTGATCGCCCGCACGGTGAACGAGAAGACCCTCACCTATGAGGAGGTCTGCGTCGCCGCGAAGGAGCGGGGCGGCTATACCGGCAGCCTCGACAATCTCAAAGAGGACGTGGCGGTCTTCCTGCGCGAGTCGGCTCACCAGCTCTGCGACGGCTTCGCTATCAACTTCGGCGGGATGTTCTCGATCTCCCCCAATCTGGGCGGCCTTTTGGAGAACGAGCATGAGCCGATTGACCCCGAGAAGCACAAGATCACCTTCCACTTCAAGACGCTTCCCCCGTTGAACGCGCTCTCCGACCGTATCGAGATCATTTCCGAGGGGCTGGCCGACACCAACGGTTACATCATGGAGATCACCGACGTAACGACGGGACAGGTGAACGACGTGGTGACGAAGGGCGGCATCGCCACGATTACGGGCGACCGGCTGAAGGTGGCGGGCGACCCCGCCAAAGTCGGCGTGTTCTTCTACTCGCTGGGTTCGCCCAACGTGAGTATCAAGGTGGCGGGCAATCTGGCAATCAACGACCCGAAAAGGATTGTCTTCACGGTGCCGGAACTCTTGGCCGGCAAGAACTTCTTCGTCGAGGTGCGCACGTACTACTCGGGCTCTGAGGCAAGGCCGCTGAAGGAGATGCGCACGGTCAGGAGCAAGTTCATGGTGAAGCAGGCCTAGCCGGACGGCGGCCATCGTCATTGCGAACCCGCGGCAGTTTGCCGTTGGTGAAGCAATCCAGACGAGGAGGCTATCCACTGGATTGCTTCGTCGTCGGCAACTATGTTGCCGCCTCCTCGCAATGACGGTGACCCCGCTTAGGCTAGACAGGCGGCACCTGTTTAGACTAGTCGGCGACACCTGTTTAGGCTAGTCGGCGGCACCTGCTTAGGCTAGTCGGCGGCACCTGTTTAGGCTAGTCGGCGGCATCTGCTTAGGCTAGACAGGCGGCACCTGCTTAGGCTAGTCGGGTGACGTAAGGAAAGGCGGGCGGCGACCATCGTCATTGCGAACCCGAAGGGTGAAACAATCCAGAAGCGGGATGGCCCCTCACTGGATTGCTTCGTCGTCGGCAACTGTGTTGCCGCCTCCTCGCAATGACGAGGGGGTCGTAAGGGAAGGTGGGCGGTATCGTCATTGCGAACCCAGAGGGTGAAGCAATCCAGACGAAAAGGCTATCCACTGGATTGCTTCGTCGTCGGCAACTATGTTGCCGCCTCCGCGCAATGACGGAGGGCTTGCTCTCCCCCGAAGGGGGGTCGAGGCCCGTTCATGGTGCGACGCGCCCGCCTCGCCCACCGCAGGTGCAATGACGGGGGAAAGGAGTGGACAGGGATTAGGGAACTATTAAGAGGAGGCCGGTATGACATAAAGGGTTTTGTAAAGGATCGAGGCTGGCCCCGGTTGCGGGGATGTCGGATATTCAGTATACGGAATTCGCACGCATACAACGTATGCGCGTATACAACAAATTTTGCAATGAACATTTTTTAAGGAGAACAATATGTTTAAGAAAGCATTTGTTAGGTTGGCGGTCTTCGGGCTGCTCTTTGCGGCGGGGACGGCGGGCGTCTTCGCGCAGTCGACGGTTTCTTTGGATGTGGCGTTACAGGAAAGCGCGAACAGCATCGAGAAGAGCCTCAAGAAGGGGACGATCGTCGCGGTCGTGAATTTCACCTCGGGCTCGGCGCGATTGTCGGATTATGTCATTCAGGAACTAA
>JAISZQ010000252.1 GCA_031269165.1 Spirochaetaceae bacterium | reverse complement strand
TGATACATACCCATCAGCGCGTATTCGCATACATTCGCGTACATTCGCGGACAAAAAAACTAAAAATCTGTGTAATCCGTTGACCACTCTTATATTCCATTTGCTTAAGTTGTTGACAGGGGGAGACTTCCCCCCTTTTTGCTGAGATTTTGAACAGGCTCTAACTCAAAAAAAGGCGTACATCGAAATAAAAATCTAACCCAAATCAAAATAGTCCTCGCAGGAGGACGAAGTGAGGTTAGGTAGTCTCATTTCGTCCTCCTCCCGCTATTCTACCTGATGGGACATTTCTATTGTGGTTCAACACCCCTTTTACAAAATAGCATAAAGTATTTGTGGTGATTAAATCGACGGGGGAAAGGGGAGATCCTCCAATAGGACGCCTTCGGGGATGCCGCAGAGGAGGCAGCGTAAGACGCGAAACGGCTTGAGCGAGGGGGTCGGCAATGAAGCGGCCGCGGCTTTCCCTCGTAACAATAAAAATCAGCGCAATCTGCGCGTATCTGTTTTATCCGGGTCATCTGCGATTAAATGTGCGTACCGCGACGGGTTGTAACCTCGCGCCCACCTGTGTTATTATATTAACAGGCGTTTATCTATGAAGAAGTTTATCACGCTATTGATCGTCCTCGTACTGCTGGGAGGAGCGGGGGTTTTTGTCGGCTGGGCCGGACTCGCGTTGCCGCTCGGTTCGGTGGGCGTACTTCGTTCAAAGACGCACGGCGTTGACCCGACGGTGATCGAGGAAGGGGCGTTCCGCTGGGTGTGGTTCAGGCTCATTCCTACGAACACGCGCGTTATGCCGTTCACGCTGAAGCCGAAAACCAGCGCGCTTGAGATGTCCGGCGCGCTTTCCTCGGGCGATGCCTACAAAACGTTTGTCAAAAACGCGAACTTTGCATGGAAACTGGGACTCACCTATCGTTTTTCGATCAAGCCGGATCATCTGCCGGCTCTTGTTCGGGACAAGGGCATCGAAAATGACGAGGATCTCGAAACATACGAGGCGGATGTCGCTTCGGGTATCGAAAGCAGGGCGCACAGGTTTGCCGTAACGCGGGAATTGTTTGAAAATCTCTCGTCGCCGGCACTGGAAAACGAGATCCGGGCGGCTTTTCCGGAGATTGAATTCCTTGAGTTCCGCTGGAGGCCGCTTGTTACGCCGGACTTTGCGCTGTACGAGGCGGGAAAAGCGCTCTACGACCAGTATGTCGAACGGCAGAAGGCCCTGCTTGAACCAAACGCCGTCGAGGAAGCCGTGCGAACCGTCACGAACCAATTCCGTTTCGACGAGCTCGAACGCTACGGCGAACTCTTGTCCAAATACCCGTCCCTGCTAGACTATATACAACTGGAGAAAAAATGAGTTTTACGATAAGCAATCCGTTTCAATCTTCGTCTGCCCCCCCTGTGCCAAAGACATTCGGCGCGCAATTCTTTTTGTTCGCCGCGCTTTTTGCGCTGTGGGCGTTTCCGCTTGCAGCTCAGGATGGGGAATCTCAGGACGAGGAAGAAGACCGGGCCCCGATAGATTCGCGGTGGCAGGGAGCGGCATTTGAAACCTTTACGAAGGGCGACACCACGTTCAACATCAATTTAGGCGTGTTATTCCCGACGGTGTTCAGTGTCGGCGACGCGGGGCAGTATTCGCCGCCGGTGGGCGGGACCGGGATGCTTTCCGGCAGTTACTTCCTCAATTCCCACGTTTTTATCGGCGGCGGGGTGCAGGGGATGTTCATGCCGACCATCGGCGAGAATATGCTCTACATCGTACCGATGGGGCCGCATATCGGCTATGAATGGGTGCACGGACGTTTTGAGTTTCCGCTTTCGCTGATGGCAGGCTGGGCGTGGCAAATGTACCTTGACCATCTCTACTTCGGGTTCTTTGCCAAGCCGCAGGTTTCCGTGCTGTTCCGCGCTTTTAACGACTGGTCTTTCGGCCTCAATGCCGCGTGGTGGTTTGTGCCCCAGTGGGGAACCAAGACGACGGACGATACCGGCGCGGTCGTGAAAGGCAAAGACGCCGTGGGAAACTTCTTTGAGCTGACGCTGATGGCGCAGTATCATTTTTAGGCAGTTGTCCGTCTGAGAAGGGTGTATGATGAATAAATATAACGTGTTTTTGGCCATCGGTGTTTTTGTGGGTCTCTTTGTCTCCTGTGAGCAGTACGCGATTTTTGACGCGATCTCGAAGGAGGTGAAGCCGAAGCCCGCGCTGATAAAAGGCTCGCCGTCGAAGATTGTCAAGGATAGTGCCGGAAATTTGTATGTCGCAAACGGCGAGTTGTGGAAATACTCAGGCGGCTGGGCAAAAATCTCCGCCCCCGACAACACGCGCGATGTTGCCACGGTCGGGAACGATGTGTATGTTATCGCGGTGGGAGATTCTCCGTCCCTGTCAAAGTTAGGCGGAGGGGGCATCGGGGTGTCGGGAACCGTTCAGGGTATTTTTGGCGCGAACAACACGCTGTTTATCGCGGTGGGGAACGGCAATTCGTATTCGGTAGCCGCATACAACGGTTCAACTATCTCCGCCATCGCAGACGTAACGGGACTACTCAAGGGCGCGGCGCATTATGGTAGCAATAATTATTATCTGGCAACAGACAGCGGTTTGTACCACTCGACAAGTGCAACAAGCGGGTTTACTTCTATTAAAAGCGGAGACTTCAAGGGCGTGATAGAGCTCTCCTCCAGTAAAGTGATTGCCGTCACGGAGAGTGCCGTGTACGAAGTGACCGGTTCCACCGCGACCTCAAAAGCCGACGCCGATTCTTTGACCGGAGCGCTTGCCGCATTCGGCGACACGCTGTATCTGGGCCGGTCGCGGGGTTACCGGGAAGTTAATATGACGAGTTGGAGCGTCAGCACTCCGACAATGGCGACCTACACTTCAACGATAGCACTGGTTCGCGTTACCGCAATGTATGCGGTCAGTGCCGATTTGATCTTCGCGTCCGTTCTTTCGTCCGAGCCCAAGCGGAGCGGCCTCATGTCGTTGCGCGGCGGCTGGAACATGGAGGAATGACCGGCGCATGAAGCCTGAGCCTTTCCGGTAATGAGCGATCTGTTCACGTCAGGCGGCGCGGGTAGGGCGTCGGCGCCGCTCGCGGACAGGATGCGGCCCCAGACCCTTGACGACGTTATCGGGCAGGATCACATTGTCGGCGAAGGGCGGTTGCTCAGGCGGGCCATCCAGCGCGACCGGCTCTCGTCGGTCATCTTCTACGGGCCGCCGGGAACGGGAAAGACGAGCCTTGCGCGAGTCATTGCCAACTCCACGAAAGCCACGTTTGAAAGCCTCAACGCCGTACTTGCCGGTATCAAAGACATCCGCGAGGCGATTGACCGGGCCGGAGACCGCCGGAAACTCTATGACAAGCGCACGATTCTGTTTGTGGACGAGGTCCACCGCTGGAACAAGGCCCAGCAGGACGCGCTCCTCCCGTGGGTGGAAAACGGCACGGTCATCCTTATCGGCGCGACAACGGAAAACCCTTTCTTCGAAGTGAACCGCGCCCTCGTAAGCCGCAGCCGCGTCTTCCAACTCAAAGCCCTCACTGCGGACGACCTCTTGATTGCCGCGCAACGGGCGGTGGCCGATCCCGTCCGGGGCTACGGCGCGTGGCAGGTGGTCTTCGACGAGGGCGCGCTGGAACACGTGGTAGAGGTGTCCTCCGGGGACGCGCGGAGCCTCCTTAACGCGCTGGAACTCGCCGTCGAGACGAGCCCCCCTTCGTGGCCGCCGCCGGAAGGCGACGTAATCCGGGTGAGCCTTGCCGCCGCCGAGGAGAGCATCCAACGCCGGGCCGTCCTCTACGACAAAGACGGCGATTACCACTTCGACACGATTTCCGCCTTCATCAAGAGCGTGCGCGGCTCCGACCCCGATGCGGCCCTCTACTGGCTTGCCAAGATGGTCGCCGCGGGCGAAGACCCCGCCTTCATCTTCCGGCGCATGATTATCCTCGCAAGCGAGGACGTGGGAATGGCCGACCCGCACGCCCTGGCCGTTGTCATTTCCTGCGCCGAGTCCTTTGACCGCATCGGCTTCCCCGAAGGCAACTTCCCGCTCGCCCACGCCTGCATCTACCTTGCCACCGCCCCCAAATCAAACTCCGCGATGGGCTATTTTGACGCGGCAACTCAGGTCGCCAAAGAAGATGCCGAAGTCCCGAACCATCTGCGCGACCCCAGCCGCGACAAAGAAAGTTTTGGCCACGGCGAGGGCTATGTCTATCCCCACGCCTACCGCGAACACTGGACGGCCCAGCAGTACCTGCCCTCGGTGTTGCAGGGTAAACTCTTCTACACGCCGTCCGCCGTCGGGTATGAAGGCACGATCCGGGACGAGGTGTTACGCAAGCGGGAAGTACAGGCCGCCGTGTTAATGGAAGAAGCCGCCGCGCGGGAACGGGGTCTCCCCGGAGACGGCGAGGTACTCACGTGGCAGATGGAGAAGCGAGGGGCCGAGGGCTGGTACCGCCGCCTCCAGTCGGGCCGGAGCGCCGTCCTGTTGCAAGACCGGGACGCGCTGCTCGAAGCCGCCGGGCTCAAACGCCACGACCGGGTACTCATCGCCCGCGCCGAAGACGGCCTTCTTGTATGGGAAAGTTTTCGCCGCACACCGGAGGGCCTTACCTGCGGCCTCGTGGGGAACGCGGCGGCGCAAGAGACCTTGCTCCGTTACGCGGCCTCCCTCGAAGGCGAGGAAAAGCCGGTGATCGGGGTACTGGGCGGTCTCCCCTCGATCGCGCTTCCCACAAAGGAGGAGGCAAAAACGCTTTTCGACACGGGCGTGTTTGACCATATCATAGCGCGGGAACCCTGGCGCGGCGAAAAAGACCCCTACGCGGCCTTTACCCGTTTCGCGCAGGCGGCGCGGGAACTGCTTGCGGACGGGGGCTCGGTTGTTACCCTGCAATCGCCGCCGTACATGGGTCAGCGGCTCTCGGCCTTTGTCGGGGACGAGGCCCTCGCCGCCCGACTCGCCGCCGCCGAGGACACGTTCTTTGGCCCCGTCTCCCTGCGGGCCGCAACCGAGGAAAGGGCTTCCGGGACGCGCTGGTCGTGGACGGCCGAGGACGTTGCCGCCGCCTTTGCCGCCGCCGGGTTTTCCGCTGAGGCAACCGTTACGATTATCGACCACCGCGAAGAGCGGATCATTGGCGAAAACGACCTCGCCCACTGGTTCGACCCGGAAAAATCACCCTGGGGAACGTTTATACGCGAAACGCTGGGCGCGGCGGATTTTGCGGACGTGAAGGTCCATATCGGCGGACGGGCAAAGTCCGGCCCGCTTGAGTGGCGGTGGCGGAGCGTACTGGTGAAGGCAACCTTTTTTGGGGGAATGGATAATGGAAAATGAGAGGAAGAGAACGCACAGCGTCTCAAAAACACGACATTATCAATTACCGGAATAGGGTCTGGATTGCTTCGCTCGGCAATGTGCCGCTCGGTTGCCGCTCGCTCGCAATGACGGGGGGTGTTGTCATTGCGAACACGCAGGGTGAAGCAATCCAGACGGGATAGCCCCTCGCACTGGATTGCTTCGCTACGCTCGCAATGACAGGGGACTTGCAATGACGGGGGGTGTTGTCATTGCGAACACGCAGGGTGAAGCAATCCAGACGAGATAGCCCCTCCACGGGATTGCTTCGCTCGGCAATTTGCCGTCCGGTTGCCGCTTGCTCGCAATGACACCTGAAATACACATCAAGCCTCATGACGCGGCTCAAGATACTGAGCGCGAAGACTATCCCGGTCCTGATCGGTAATCCCCAGATACGCCCGCAGATAGTCCCCCCGGTCTGAAGCACTCCCCGTAAGCCGGTCCATCTCGTCAAAAGCCGCGTCGATGTACGTTTCCCGCGTGTCCATGAGGCCCGCAAGGTATTCCAGCACCAAAGGATGATCGGTATAACAGCGGTATTCGTTCATCCGCTTGTGGTTCCGCTCCCGGTTCATCTCCCGCGTGAGAAGGTAGTCTTCCCGGATAATCCGGCGTTCTGTCCCCATCGCAAGGAGAAACAACGCGGCGGCCCAGCCGGTTCGGTCTTTGCCCCCCTGACAATGAAAAAGCAACGGACCTCCTTCGGCGAGACAGGCAAAAAAACGCCGGTAGGCGGCGACCGCATGGGGATTGCTCACCAATTGCCTCATCTGATCGGCCATCGCGTTTTGATTCTTGATGAGAAAATCCCGGCCTTCGGGGGTTTCCGCAAGGGCGTTCAGTTTGTCCACCTTGGCCTTGTCGTTCCCCCGCTCG
This sequence comes from Spirochaetaceae bacterium, assembly GCA_031269165.1. GTDB lineage: Bacteria > Spirochaetota > Spirochaetia > Treponematales > Breznakiellaceae > JAIRNN01. Next base: position 10,048 of record JAISZQ010000252.1, on the reverse strand, counting down.
GCACTTGCCTGTTGCGCTAAAGACGCATGGGGGTTACAATTTTCGTAAACCACATCGGGGGGAAGCCGGTCAGGATACACTTCCGCTTCGACGGGACCACGAAAGTCGATAACGTGCCGGATACCTAAACCTTTGAGGTAGACCCGATCCCTTTCCGTCAGATTGTGCAGGGCGTCGGAACGGAACACCAGCCCCCGGCGTACGAGCCGGGAGTCCGCGCCGGGATACCCGCCCAGGTCCCGGCAGTTAAAACATCCTTCGAGAGGAAGGCGGCCTTCTAACGGAAGACTGCTACGAGGAAGACCGCTATCCATACTAAGCCCCGGAACCGGCTTGCTTTTCCGCAGATTCGGTAGCAAGTTCTATCCGGTCAACCTGACGCAGGAACGGAATATACAGAAGAACAATCACCACATACTGGATCACCTGGATCACCGCGCCCTGCCACCCGGCGGCCATGAACCCTTGAATGATCGGCGGCATCTGCTTGGAAATGTTGAGACTCACGATGGGCAGAAACCCGATGAGGGTGGCACCCCATGCAATAAGAATGGAAATAACCGCCGACAAGGTCATCGGGATGAGCAGCCACGGGTTGAGCACCATCGGGATACCGAATTTCATCGGTTCGGTGATACCAAAAACACTGGGAAATATGGCGACTCTGCCGACGGCTTTAAGCCGCGCGCTCCGGCAATAGAGAAGAAGCAGCGTCGCCAAAGCCAATGCGCGGGGCCCTTTGAAGGAGTCCATAAAAAACATATTGAGGATGAATTCCGGTTGCGCGCCTGAGGAAACGGCCTCCATGTTCGCGTAAGCCTGAGTCGCAAACAGGGCGGTGAGGATGCTGGAGGTGACGAGGCTCCCGTGAATGCCAAAGAACCAGAGCAGTTCCGCCAGAAACATGAGCAGCACCGCCGACCAAATGGAACTTCCCAGATTTTGCAACGGCCTTTGCAGGAACGTATACACAATGTCGTGCATATTGCCGAAGGGGGTAAGCCGGAACAGCGTATTGAGGACAAGGGCGGCGCTGAGCAGAATAAAGCCCGGTACGATGGCCTCAAAGGTTTTCGCAACTCCACGGGGAACCGCTTCGGGCATACGGATAAATATGCGCTTGTCCATCAAGAAGGCGTAAAACCGGGCCGACAGCATGGACACGATGATGCCGACAAACATCCCTTTGGATCCCAGATAGGAAAGCTCGATCGCCTGAATCTTCTCGAAAGAACGAATGGGCGTAAGGATAAAGAAACAGGCCACCGCCATGATGACCGAGGCGACGGCGTCCTGCTTACATTCCTTGGCCATAACCGATGACAGCGCAATAACCGCATAAACCGTGATGAGGTTACTGGCAATCTGGGTGCCCAGCGTACAAACCGCCCGAACCGGCGCGGGGATAAAGGGAAATCCGGCCAGAATCATCGCCAAACTGCCAACAAGACTGATTGGCATGATCGCCATCATGCCGTAACAGATAACCCGCACGTACTTGTTCTCCGAAAATTTCACGACCCCCTGGGTCAGTTTTGGCAGAACATTTTCTTTAAAACTCATCATATCCTCCAAATGGGTAATACAGAACGCTCACACGAAAATATTTATGCGCGCTCCTTATTGTGTTGTTATGAATCCCGTTCATCCCCGTTTATGGGGAAATCATGTCCAGCGCGTCCTGCAAGACCTTTTCGCCGTTCATCATGCCGTAATCCCGCATATCAACAACCCGTACCGGGATGTCGGGGAATTCCTGAGTGATCTTGTCTTTCATGTAACCGACCTGCGGACCCAGGAGAATGATGTTGCTTCCCGGCGCTTCTGTGGGAAGCTCGCTGACCGGATGGGCGGCAATCTCCGCTTCCAGCGACTTGGCCGCCGCCGCTTTCTTCATCCGGTCTGTCAGCATACTGGTTGACATACCGGCCGCGCACGCTAAAATAATCTTTACTCGCATTTTACGTCTCCTTGTTTTCCTATGATTTCATAGAGCATACAGAATTCCCGCGCCAGATCTATCACGGTGATGGCCGTCATGAGGTGATCCTGAGCGTGAACCATGAGCATCCCCATTCCCTTGTCCGGCTCGTCCAACGATCGCTGGAGTATGTCGGTCTGTTCCTTGTGGGCAGCGGTCATCGCGGCCTCGCTTTCGGCGAGCGCGGCCCGTACTCCGTCCCAGTTGCCCTGCTTCGCCTGGGCAATGGCGTTCATGGCGGCGCTTTTCGCGTTTCCCGCGCTGACAATCAGCCGCATTGCCTGTTCTTCAAAATTCATACCGTCTCCTTGTTTCCAATATCGCACGTGTTTAGACTTGTTCTAAGCAAATTTCGTGCCAAAACACAGTCAAATGCACAGACGGGATGAGAATGCAGGGGAGGTGAGAGGCAAATCATGAAGACTGCTTCAAAAATCCGATTTCAAAGACTTTCTGCCTGTTTCTTTCGGAAAACGGTTTCAAAAAGTGTTTTATTTCTTGCCAAAAAAGTAAAACACATCGCATCGGGATCGAAACACTTCTTACGGGTAATAGCATACCATCCGCAATGACGCGGCGGGGGTTGTCATTGCGAGCCTGCGGCAACATAGTTGCCGTTGGCGAAGCAATCCAGATGGAGAAGGCCGGCATCGGGACCCCGATCAGGCCTATATCGGGACCCCGATCAGGCCGGCATCGGGACCCCGCTCAGGCTTGGAGCGGGACCCCGCTCAGGCTTATATCCACTGTCAACAACGTAAGAATATTTGTCCACGGATTACCCTGATTTTCACAGATTAATCGGGTCTTAAGGAGGGAAAATCTGCGTCCTCTGGGCCGTCATCAGGCACAATCTGTGAACCATTCTTATACTCCATTCGCTTACGTTGTTGACTGGGGGAGACTTCCCACTGTCAACAACTTAAGAATTTTGGTCCGCGAATGGCGCGAATAAATACGAATAATACATACCCATCAGCGCGCATTCGCAACGCCATGTATGGCGCACATTCGCGTACATTCGCGGACAAAAAACTAAAAATCTGTGTAATCCGTTGACCACTCTTATATTCCATTTGCTTACGTTGTTGACTGGGGGAGACTTCCCCCTCTTAACAACTTAAGCAAATAGAAAAAAATAAAGCCAAAGGAACCGCCGATAACGCGGATTTTGGTGCGCCGGTTTGTTTATTTTACCATCATGGGCAGACAGCCGGATCCGTCTGTATTCCCTCCTGTTGCAACAGAATCTCCTTCGTCCTTGCAACCGCATCGATGCTGACGGAAAATTCGTCTAGTCCGCATTGGGCCAGCAGGGGAATCGCCTGAGGGAAAGAGGCCATTTCTCCGCACATAAAACAGGGGATGCTCAGGCAGTGGGCCGCCTCTATGGTTTTTTGCACGAGGGCCGTCACGGCGGGGTGCATAAAATCGTAGAGGGGGTTCACATCGGGGTTTCCCCGGTCAACGGCTAGGGTGTATTGGGTAAGATCGTTGGTGCCGATACTGAAAAAATCCACTTCGGCGGCAAAGTCGCGGGCCAATAGCGCGGCGGCGGGAATCTCGACCATCATGCCGACCTTGAGATCCGCGAAAAAGGGGACTCCCGCACGGGTCAGTTCTGCCTTGCAGGATTCCAGAACATTTTTGGCCGCCCGGAGTTCTTGGAGGGAAGAAATCATGGGAAACATGACGTGGATATTTCCCGCCGTTGCCGCCCGGAGCAACGCTTTAAGCTGGACGCGAAACACGTCCTCGCGGGCAAGGCAAAGCCGGATGGCCCTGAGACCGAGGAATGGGTTCTCTTCCCGGCGCATCGCCAAGTAGGGAAGCGGTTTGTCGCCGCCTATATCCAGCGTGCGGATAACCACCGGCTTCCCGGCAAAGATCTCCGCGACCTTTCGGTACGCCTCGTACTGCTCTTCTTCGCCGGGCATCTCCTTGCGGTCCATAAAGAGGAACTCAGTGCGGAAAAGCCCGATGCCGTCCGCGCCTTTTTGCAGGGCAATGTCCGCTTCTGCCGGACTGCCAATGTTGGCGGCCACCAAAACCCGGCTGCCGTCTTTCCTCACGAGTTGGGCCGTCCCGGTTTTTTGACGCGCTTCTTCTTCCCGTGCGGCCTTTTCAATCTTTGCTTGGTACTCCTTTATTCGCTCCTCGCCGGGGTTGACATAAATTGTTCCCCTTGGGGAATCCACAATGAGCCGGTCCCCCGTCTTCACAACGGACAACAGGTCTTTGCAGCCTACTACCGCTGCCAGATTCATCACCCCGGCGATGATCACCGCATGGCTCGTCCTACCGCCCATTTCGGTTACGATGCCCCGTACCTGCCGGGGATCAAGACGGGCGGTCCGGCTTGGGGTGACGTCCGCTGCGACTAAGATGGTGTGCGGGGGCAGAGCGGTCAAATCTTCCTCACTTTCCCCTCGAAGGTTACGGAGGATCCGTTCTCCCACATCCCGTATATCGGCAGCCCGCTCGCGCATATAGGGGTCGTCGAATTCCTGAAAGACCGCCTGTAGTTCTTCGCTTGCCCGCCTGACCGCTTCCATTGCGTCACAGCCGGTTTTTTTCATCGTTTCAAGCGGCTCTTGGGTAAAGGCGGGATCTTCCAGAAAGTTCAAATGGGTGGAAAAAATCTCTCCCTCATGGACGGGCACGGCCGCGATAAGACGCCGCACCTGTTCCCGGCTTTTTTCCAAGGCAGCGGTCAAGTCTTCCGGCCCCAGCGATGAAGGTGCTCCCGTAACGGATTTCGCGACGGTGCCGGATTCATCGAGTACCCACGCGATTCCTACGGCCATTCTTTCGGTACCGCCGATCCCGGTTAATACCGGGCCTTCCGTCTTGCAGACTATCGCATCAGTTTTCACCAAATTTTCCCTCTATCAGCTCCACCAAACACTTAAGAGCCGCATCCTCATCGGCACCGTCGGCGGAAAGAGTTACCGTATCTCCCTGTTTTACCTGTAGTTTCAGCAGGGCCACGAGCGAATCCGTACCAACCGTCCGATCTCCCTTCGTTATCGTCACGGTACTGAAAAACCGCCGTGCCGTATCAATGAGCAACGAAGCGGGACGGGCATGAAACCCGATGCTGTTTGTAATCTCAATACACGAGCTTACCATTCGTATCCTCCAGAGTGTTTTGCCTTTATTATAAGCAAAAATCGTGCCAAAACAGACCGGGGATTGAGTTGCCCAGGGCAACATCATTTCCCTCTTTAAGCCGACAGGTATTGTAAAACACACCGCAGAGCACGCCTTTTGGATGGGTAGTGTTTTGGGAGCGGCCCCACGTCATTGCGAACCCGCGGCAACACAGTTGCCGTTGGTGAAGCAATCCAGACGCGGAAGGTCCTCACACAAGCGCAACGCGAAGCGTTGAGCCGATTGCTTCGCTCGGCAATGTGCCGCTCGCTCGCAATGACGGGCGGGGGGCGGGTACTGTTGGGGGAGCGGTTATCGGCGGGGAGAACCATACCACCCGGCACGTTCTTTATGGACAGACGCTACATAATATTTTCCCGCGTGAAAAAGGCGGCGATGTAGCAGATTTCGTCTTGGGGAATGACGACACCGTAGTCAATGCCGAGGTTCCGGCATTCCCGACTTGCATGGTCGATCACGCCGGGATATTTTTCCAAAAAACCCTCTTTGCCGGGAAAGGGCGCGGTAAGCTGTCCCTTTTTGAGTCGGTTTAGCATGAAGGCAATGTGGCAAAAAATACCGACGGTCATCTTCTCGTCCACTTCCATCTGGAGCAGGTTACCCAGCCGTTCGATGAGTCTCCGGATGTCCTGGGTAATGCGCTCTCCGCCGGGGGCATCGGGTACATCGAAGCTATCCAGCATAGGCGTGATGGCCGGGGTGATATGCTGAAAAAGGGATTCAAGATTGATGATTTCCTGAATTTTTTCCATGGCCGACCCATTGCCGTGTTGGTCATCGAAGACATCTTGAACGGACAGGTGGAGAACGGGAAGTCCGGTATCAAAGGGGCCGGCAACGGCGATAATTCGTCCCTTCCGGGCAATGCGGTCTGTCTCGGCGGAAAAGGTTTTGGGATCGGTGATTTGCAGGGCGATGATTTCGCAGAGTCCATCCTTGAGATCGAGTTTTTCCTCCAGCAGTTTTTTGAGCATAGTCGCGTTGCCTTCACCAGTCGAACAAACGGTAAGGAGATACAGGGCGGAACCGGATGTCTGCCGGGCAGGTTGTCCCTCTCCCAAGGCAAGCCCCGCAATATTTCTGACATCCTCCGCCACCCGGCGAAGCGGGTATCCCAGCAAAGCTTTGCGGGAGGCTTCCAAGACATGCAGGGTACTCGCCAGAACACAACAATCAGTGCGGATGCCCAAATCCCGGCTGAGATTCGGGGCAAAATCGACTAAAGACCCCATGTCAACCAAGAGAAAAACCTCCCGTACATCAGAAAGGGCGGCACAATACTTCCGTATTGCCTGATAGGTAGTACCGGGGTTCTCTTGCAGGGGCATATCGAAACCCACGGCTATTTCCGTGCCCGTCAGTTCATTAGCGGCCTGTGCCATGCCGGATGCCGTTCCGTTGCCGTGAGCGACCACGACGATCCTCACCAGCGGGGCTTTTTCGGTACGGAGCAACTGGGGATCCAGAAAGAATGCGATAAAACCCGCCTCGTCTTCGGGAAAAGCGATACCAAAATCCTGCCTGATAATATTCAGACAGCTCAAAGCCGCTTCAAACTGCCGGGGATACTGAGTCTTTATCTCTTCAAGACGGGGATTGACGATCTCCTGATGCCGACGCATCCGCCCGATTGCCTTGTAAAGATGTATCGCCAGAGCCCAGCGAATATTGACCCCCGGAATGGACGAAAACCGTTCAGAAAACTGTTCTGATGACCGTTCTGTGAACCGTTCTGGGGCGAGACAAAGCATCCGGTCCACGGTCGCGATAATTTCCGGGCCCACCAGCCGCTCAATCTCCTTGAAATTGACCAAATCCGCTGCCGACTCCGTGAGATTTTTATAGTACCGTTCCACCACTGTATTCAAACCGACTCGAATTTCCTCTTCCTTAAGACCTACACGCCTCATATCTCTGGTCTGTTGCTCTATCATCTGGTAAATATCCGAAGGCGCGCTACTTGATTCCCTATCGGGAACGTCCGGGCCTTCACGGGTGAACACGATATACCCCAGACCCAAACCGGGAACCCGGTTCCATATCTCCCGACGGTTATGTTCGCTGAAAAAGCCGTTGCGGATGTGATGCGGCAGAGAAAAGCTGTCGATACCGATAAAATCCTTCTCATGGGAAACGAATCGGGAATAGGCCATCGCGCAGAGGAGCTGGATGTCGCTTCTCAACTGCCCGATGTTGCCCGGACAGGCGTAACCCAGAAGTGCCCGAATACTGTTGACCGACACCTGAATCTTTGCGTCAAGCCGCCGCGCCTCCTCGGTAAAAAAGCCGTTGATAAGGGTTGCCCGTTCGTCCAGGGACAGTTCAAAAAGGCTGGGAATGCGGATAACCATAGGAATCCGCCGTACAAATGTCCGCAACAGGGCCGACTGGGGATCCTCTGTGGTCGCGCATATCAGCAGCACACGGGCCTTTCGTTCCCCGGCGGTTTCTCCCAAACGCCTGAATACCCCCCGGTCTATGTAGGTAAATAACATCTCCTGCCCTTCCGGGGGCAACCGGTGAACCTCGTCAAGAAACAGCATCCCCCCGTCAGCCCGTTCAATAAGGCCGGGTTTGTCATGGTCTGCCCCGGTGTAGGCGCCTTTGACCGCGCCGAAAAGCAACCCGGTGAGCAACTGGGGATTGTTCGCATAATCCGCGCAGTTGAACGTAACCAGAACGGTTCCGGCAACCATCCTCTCCTGAGAAAGGGCAAAACGGTGGATGCGGGACGCGAAGGTGCTTTTTCCTACTCCGGTTTCCCCGATGAGCAGCATGTTGATCCCATGAGGAGGATACAGAACCGCCGCCTTAGCCAGTTCCCCGCACTGGACAAGACTGGGAAAGTTCCCGATAAAATCATCCAAACTATCTTCCCGCAACCCAAGTTTCGTCCGGCTCCGTACCGCCAGATACCCCACCGGCTTGCGGCCGCTTTTCACCGTCAGCCCTTCTTCACAGAGCCGGTTAAGATCGCCACTCACATTCGCCCGCGAAAATCCCAGCCGCTCACCCAGTTGCGATGCGGTAAGACTCTGCCCCGCCGGTAGTGCCCGCAGAGTCTGTAGAATCAGCTCTATCCGCTTCATCGTTAGAGCATACCCCGGTATGTGTAGGAAGTCAACAAAAATCGTAACTATTCAGCCGCCCTCTCATTTCACTAATATCCCGACATTATTCAAACTGTGGATAGAGGCTGGAGAGGCTGTTTCAAAATCTCGCGTTGCGGGATTGGGACAAACGTTTCCTGCGGCCGTCTTCGGGCGGGGAAGCGAGGCTGTATGTAGCGTCGTTTTTGCCGTGATCCGGGGGCGGTTAACCGGGCGGGGAAGCGGGATCGGGCGGGTTCTTGGGCGAAAAACTCGTTTTCGCCTCCCATACCCCCGTCCTTAGGCTGTCCCAACTCAGCACGTAGGCCATTGCCTCCGGGATTGGTGTCTTTGCCTCCGCCCCGACCGCATCCCAGTCCACCTCTTTCGCTTCCTCAGGCGGCTCCCCCGCCAGAATCTCCGACCAGTACCGCTCTCCCCAAAGGTGCGCCTTCCTTCCCGTCCGAATGTTGAACCGGAGGGAGAACGTTTGCTTCATCCACTGCATAATCTTGGGCAACTCAAGCCCGTTGGCGGGCTTCATATAGAACGTGAGCCATGCCTCATTGAGTACAAGCCCGCGCATCTCGAAACCGAATTTCGCCTTCGTTTCGATGAGTACCCGATAAAAGAGCACTACCGCCCACGCCAGCCGGAACAAAGGCTCGCCGACATTAATCTCGGTACGAATCTCGTACCAGACGTTTTCCGCCAATTCTCTTGGTCCTTTCATAGACACCTTCCTGTGTATAGATGGGGCTGTTCCGGCACAGAAGTTTCGGAACAGCCTTGTACCCTCTATTAAGGCGTTGACTTGCGGTTTTGCTTTAATCAAACACGAAAAAAGCGTGAAAAAGGCGAAAAACAGTGCGGTTTTGACAGGCTTTGTAGTTGTGGCGCGTAAAGGCTGTATTTGGCTTCTATGCTTTACCGGATAGTCTTTTTTATCCGCAGTTACCATCATGCCGGGACACTAGATTGCTTCGCCCGCTCTAACGAGCGTCTCGCAATGACAACTCTCCTCCCGGTGTTGTGAGCGAGCGGGCTGCCCGTCATTGCGAGTGAAGCGAAGAAATCCAGAGCGAGGGCCTTCTCCGGCTAGATTGCTTTGCCGCTTTGCGTCTCGCAATGACAACTCTCCTCCCGGTATTGTGAGCGAGCGGGCTACCCGTCATTGCGAGTGAAGCGAAGCAATCCAGTGCGAGGGCCTTCTCCGGCTGGATTGCTTTGCCGCTTTGCGTCTCGCAATGACAACTCTCCTCCCGGTATTGTGAGCGAGCGGGCTGCCCGTCATTGCGAGTGAAGCGAAGCAATCCAGTGCGAGGAGATTTTGAACAGACTCTTATTTTTTTGAAATCGTCATTGCCGATTGCGAGGAGCGAGGGCTGTTGAACCACAATGATAATGTCCTCATGTAACCACAATAGAAATGTCCCATTAGGTAGAATAGTGGCAGGAGGACGAAATGGCAGGGAGACTACCGATGGGACAAAAGGAATTGATAAGAGGGAAAGTGATGGAGATGGTAAAGCGGGGACACAAGACGGTAGCGGAGGCGGCGCGGGAGCTGAAAGTCAGTTGCCGGCAGGGGCGGCGGATATACGCAACCTATGAGAGGAAGGGGGACAGCGGGCTTATTCACGGGAATACGGGGAAACTGTCGAACCGGAAAGCGGCGGCGGGGTTGCGGGAGCGAGCGATGAAAGCGTACCGGGAGAGGTACAGCGATTTTGGGCCAACATTTGCGGCGGAGAAGCTGGCCGAGGTGGAAGGGATAAGGGTAAGTGACGAGACCCTGAGGTGG
>JAISZQ010000244.1 GCA_031269165.1 Spirochaetaceae bacterium | reverse complement strand
AGAACGGGGAATTGGAGATATAACCGTTGAAGGCGATTTTCCCCTGCTCCGTATCTGCCACTGGAACCGTAACGGAAATCATTTGTTCATGCTTTTCAATGAAGACGGGGAGAAGACGGTACAGACGGTTGTCCGTTTCCCCTGTTCGGGCAAATGCCTCAAGATTAACCTCCTTGACGGCCTTTATTCCGCCCATGATGGATCGGCCATGACGGTAAACCTCTCCCCCTACCAATCCCTCATAGCGGTTTTTGGGGAGGATCTTCCAAACCCTAATTACACGGAAACCAGATATAGTTCCCCAGAAACCCTGGATTTGAAGTGGGATATTGATCTATACGAGACCGGAACGGGAGCACTGGACGGAAAATTCAAGCCCTACCGACAAAACACCGTGTTGCACAATATCACCGGCATAGAGGGGAAGCCCGATTTTTCCGGAATTATCCGCTACCGGGCAGAATTTACCCTGCAAAACGCGGAAAGGCCGTCGGCCCTGCATTTTAACGCTATGGGACAGACGGTCAAGATGAAACTCAACGGAAAAGACTGCGGTATGAGAATTTGTCCGCCTTATCAATTTGATGTTACCGGAATAATCCGTTCCGGCACGAATACGCTGGAACTGGAAACCGCTAATACGCTGGTGCATAGTGTTAAGGATCCGTTATCCTGCTACATACAAATTCCGCCTTCGGGGTTACAGGATCCGGTGCTGCTGCTCCGGGGGTAACAGGGCACATTGCTGTCCGTGGCGGCACCGCCGCGAACAAATACGTCTGTTTTGGTCGCTCGTCAAAGAAAGGTCCGCGGATTTTCGCGGATTAACACGGATCGAGCGGGGTATAATCCGTGAAAATCCGCATTGCCATGTATGGCACAATCCGCGGACAAAATTCTTAAGTTGTTGACAGTGGAAGGCTTTTCCCCTTTTGTCCCCTTTTGCTGAGATTTTGAACAGGCTCTAAGCGCGACCAATGGCTATGAACCACTGATAACTTGCAATTTGTAGCGAGCACGTATAAACTGGTACCTCATTTTGGGAACAGGAGGGTTGTTATGGAAAGAACATTGGCGTATATTGCGACGATTGCGCGGCTCGACAAGATTCCTGATAAGGACCGGATTGTGTACGCGTCGTTCAAGAATCTGGGCTGGCAGGTTATCGTGGACACCGCGCACCAGGTCGGAGACAAGGTTGTCTATATCGAGATCGACGCGATCTTGCCTGTGAAGCCGGAATACGAGTTTTTGCGGAAACGTTGTTATTCCGAACGGTGGGAAGGCTTCGTGATCAAGGGCATGAAGATGGCCGGGCTTATCTCCTACGGCCTCGTGCTTCCTCTTCCGGCTGGGTATGAGGACAAGCCCGACGGCTTCGATATGACCGAGGTGCTGGAAATCAGGAAGCGGGATGACGACAGTCCCGCCATTTCCGCCGTGCCGCCCACGTTCTTCGAGAAGGTGGTGGACCGGTTCTGCACGATGCTCGGTATCAAGCGTACCACGAAAAAGATCGGCGTTTCCGGGGGCTGGCTTTCCTTCGCGCAGAAAACCGACGAGACTCGTATTGAGAATCTGCCCTACCTCTTTGAGGACAAGTTCAAGGGAACGCCGGTCTACACCACGGTGAAGTGCGACGGGCAGAGCGTGACGTTCGCGGTGTTCATGAAACACTTTTTCATCGCAAGCCGGAATGTCGTGCTCTACCGGGGGCCGATCCGCCGGGCGATACGGGAACTGAACCCGCAGCGAGAGAGCCGGGGCTTGGACAATTTCAGGAAGATTGCGTCCCGGCTCGACCTGCCCCGGAAAATGCTCCGCGAAAGTGTCAGGCAGGGCCGGGATTTTGTCATTCAGGGAGAGCTGTGCGGTCCCAGCATCCAGAAGAACCCGATGGGCTTACCCGGCCTTGAGTTGTTTGTCTTTAACGGGTACTACCCGGCGGTTTCCCCTGAGCACGCCCCGATCGGCGGGGAATTCTGTTCGTGGGACGGGATCACGAAGATATGTTCCGCCCTCGGCCTCAAAACCGTGCCCTTCATCGAACGGCGGCAATTCGATTGGCCCGACCAGGCGGCGTTGAAGGCGTACGCGAAGGGGAAATACCCCAACGGCAAGGATCGGGAAGGCGTCGTTATCCGGTATGATTCGGGCACCGGCCCCGTACCGGAAGCACTGTACGGAATGTCGAATATGTGGTCGTTCAAGTGCATCAACGACGACTATATTCTTGGCAAGTGAACGGAGCGGGCGGGCGGAATAAGGCGGGGGTGTCGCCAACGCCTGTCTATGCGTTTGTGCCGCGTGCTTTGTAGGCGCGTCTTCCGCCACCCTCTCTGATACGCCTAAGAGCCTGTTCAAAAACCCTGCGAGACGCAAGCCTCCGCTGTGATCCGGGGGCGTTACGGGGGTCTGACCCCCGTAGAGGGGGATAGCGGAGGACGAAGACCGGAGCGAAGGGGGAGACGCGGCAAATTGCCGATCCCCCTTTTGCTGAGATTTTGAACAGGCCTAACAGCATACGCTCTTTATCCGCAATGACAATTATGTCGGGATACGGGGGCCAATCAAATCTGATGCGCGTACAAAACGGCCACTGGATATTTTGCAATAGGTTTGATAGTATACTGTATGGTGAACAAAGTGCTCAAAAAGACCGTGTTGACTTCTCTTTTGTTTTTCCAGTTCGTGTCCGTGTATGCCGCCAACACCGCCTCATGGGAGGAAAGCGCCAAAAATTTTGCGGAGGAGATCCAGCGGTCTCTGCCTTTTACCGCATTGACGACCCTCGCCTGGTCGGATTCGTACATCGGACAACTCGTAAGCCGGAAGCCTCATTTTGGGGCAGGTCTCGCCTATGGCATGAGCACGGCCGAGTTTTCCACCGCGAGAGCGTTGCTTGGCGGCGTCAAAGGCTATCTGAATACGGACGGGGTTTTCATGCCGCCTGTGTATGTACAGGCCCGAATCGGGGGCTTTTTTGTGCCTTTTGATATAGGCATCGTTGCGAGCATCCCGATGTACGCAAGACCGGCGGACGATGTTACGTCGGAACAGCAAACCTTTGGCGGCGATATTCGTTTCGCGCTGGTCCGTGACGGCACGAAACTGCCCGGCGTTTCGTTGGGGATCGCCTATATCCAGACTGAGGGCCGTCTTTCGGCTAAAGACATGGATCTTCGCTGGAACGGAAGCGCGATTGAAATCAAGGCGCAGATTTCAAAGATGTTCAAGACCTTTACGCCTTATTTCGGCGTGGGAGGCAGTTATACATGGAGCCAGGCTAGTTACGAGACGGAGGGAGGAACGAAGAAATGGGGAATGGAGCCCGACAATTTCGCAAACGGAATGCTTTTTCGCGTTTTTACCGGCACGTCCATAAAACTTTGGGCATTACGATTAGATCTTAGCATGCATTTGAGCATTCCAGACGCCACATATGGAGTCATCTCGGGGTTACGATTTCAGTTGTAACCGGGTTTTTTGCCGAGACACTAGAGAAATCATAAAAATATGCCGATACTTCAGTTAAGGAGTGCTGATTTATTCAACCGAGAATGGGGCAACCGCTACGAGTGTTAGCCGTTGACACAGTGCCGGCAAACTGATTGCTGTCAGCCGCTGATATTCACGTTAATCAGCGTATCCTTAAAATTGATGGCATGGAAAAGATTGTTGCGTAAGAAAATAATAGGTATTATTTGTAATCTTTTTTTTCTCGTTCCTCTTTTCTCTCAGACGGTATCGTTCGATAGTCTGGTTCGAGAATTTGCCGATGCGATAAATCCGGCCCTTCCCCTTGCGGCGAATATGGGACTCAACTGGTCTACCCCTTATGTAGGCCAGATTATTGGATATCCCATGCACTTCGGACTGGGCGTTTTTGTGGGAAGCGCGTTTATGGGCAATAGCGAGCTGTCGGCTTTGGGCGAGGCAATGGGGTTGACGATAGAAGAATCCATGATAAAAGGCAAGCAATGGCTTCCCAACTATGCAGTAGTCGCCCGAATTGGCGGGGTTGCCGACATACCATTTGACGTCGGGATCAAAGTCGGATTCCTGCCGGATACGGCCTTATGGGGCTCGCTTAATTACAATAGCACGCTCTTTGGTTTTGACGTTCATTATGCCGTCCATATTCCACCGCGAAACGGTCCGGTTATCACAGTCGGTCTCGGATACGACAGACTGATGAGCGAAATAAACGGAATGGGCCGTATTCCAGACTCCGATTTTGAGACGGATGAACTCGCGCGTATCGTTTGGGAGTCGCATACGATCACGGCACAGATGGCGTTTTCGCAACCGGTGCTGTCAACCGGCCTCTCTCTTTTCGGTGGTGTTGCCTTAGGGGCAGGCATAAACAGAGCGGGTGTTAAATTCGGTAGCGATATGAACGATCCGGTGTACGAAAATATGAAAGGTATGTTCACCCTGTTTTTCTCCGGTTCTGCGGGGATTGGTTATGAAATCGGTGTTTTTCGTATCGACGCGAGTTTTAGGTGGAATTTTATCAATTTTGAACCAGGACTCGGCATCGGCTTCCGGTATCAGCGATAATGGACGAATCCGGCACAATAACCGCTCTTTTTCGACTGGCCACCGATAAAAATCTCTCTTCCCCTTTTTTCCGAACAGCCCGCTTGATAGACAAGAACTTTTTCCGTCTCCAGCGGCGCGCGCATCGGCAGCCCGGCCTCGTTCCCGTTGCCAACGTTGATCATCCTCTGGACGAAGCGATCCCTTTTCGGCCTGGATGGGCCATGATTTACCATGATTTTTCGGCATTCTGGGTACGGACAGCCGCCTGTCTTGCCCGGTCGGTGTCGCCCCTCGCGGCAAGTGATTTCATCGACTCGGTGGGAACGCTGTATGTGGCGGCAGCGGAGGTTTACTTCCGGCACTTGTCGACCACCACCCGTCCCCGCTATTTCGGCAATATTGGCTGTATCGTCATTCAGCTTTTCGACCCCCATCTCTTCTGCGTGCCGAGCCTGCACGTCTTGGTGTGCGTCCACACATGGATAAAGGCGCGGCATCTTTTGGAAAAACACGGCATATCGCACACGGAAAAGGCGTATATTGAAAAACTTTTTCGCCGCGCCGTTCTCATCACCGAGTCGATCCTTTATATGAAACAACACAGCGTCAACTGCATTCCGGCCGCCCTCTACGCGATGCACTGCTTCGAGCCCGCGCTTTTTACCCGGAAGGAGACTCAAGCCTTTACCCAAGCCCTGTTTGCGGACGAAAGAAACGCCGAAATCCCGCATGAAACGCGAGAGCATATCCGCCTTCACATCGAAACCATCTGCGCCGCTTTTATGCGGGAACGGGAGCACCTGCTGAGCATCGGGAACGACGATTGGACCATCCCATTGATCACCTTTTTAAAAAACTATCGGCCGCCGTCAAAAACGCCCTGACATGAAACCCACGAATGAAATTATTGACAGATACGATTATGCATGGGCGGAGAACACCGGACAGCCATGCTACCCTTCCGCAGCCTCGGCCAATTCCTGCGCGGTTTTTTCTTTTTCCGCGTCCCGCGTCGCGATCCGGCCCCCGTCGGTTTGCAGAATGCGCGTGCGCCATTCTTTTGCGACAAGGGCCTTTTTGGTCTCGTCAATGATCGTGCGCGCGGCTTTGATGCCGAGCGACGTTTTCCCCGACAACTCTTTCGCGCTCATCCCGGCGATTTTTTCCAGCGAGGCGGCGGCCTTGATAATTTCCCGCGCCTTCTTTTCGCCGATTCCCTCGATTGACTGCAAGGTCTCCAGCAACAGGTCTTTGGAACGAAGCCGCTGGTTTGCGTTTGTCGCAAAACGGTGCGTCTCGTCGCGCACGGCTTGCAGGATTTTTAACGCCTCGCTCCGCCGGGACAGCACAATCGGTTCTTTTGCGGCGGGCAGCCACACTTCCTCGTCGCGTTTGGCAAGCCCCGCCACGGGACAGACAAGCCCAATCTCGTCCAGCACGCCTCTTGCCGCGTTGACCTGGCCGATACCGCCGTCAATCAGGATCAAGTCGGGTAACTCGGCGTTTTCGCGCAACAGCCGCCGATACCGCCGACCAACCGCCTCGCGCATCGCCTGAAAGTCGTCGATGATCCCCTCGACCGTCCGCAGTTTGAAGAGGCGGTAGTTTTTGCGGTCGGGAATGCCGTTGTAAAACGAGATGAGCGAGGCGACCGGATGCTTTCCGTCAAGTTGCGCGATGTCAAAGCCCTCGATGCGAAGGGGGCTGTTCGGGAGGCTCAGCACGTGGGCAAGTTCGGCAAGCGCCGGGCCGCCGCCGCGTTCTTTCACCCGCTTGCGGATATCCTCTTCGGCGTTTTGCCGGGCCATACGCAACGCCGCCTCATGCCGCTTGTTATCCGGGACGAGCAGTTCCGGCACGGAGCCAAAATGCGTCTTGAACCACGCCTCGAGGCTCGAAAAATCGTGATTGCCCTTTGCCAGATAGATTCGCGGCGGCGGCGGACGGTCTGTATTATAGAACGAAAGCATAAAGGTCTCGATAGAATCGAGTTCCTCGGCGGCGGACTTTGCGCGGAACAGTTCGCGCCCGGTGAGTTTTCCACCGCGCATGGAAAAGACACTCCACGTGGTCAGCACGCCCTCTTCGGCAAACGCGATATAGTCGCGGCCCTCGGTGTCGAAATCCACCACAGTGTTGTTCGTGTAAAAAAGGTCTTTGATCGCGGTAATCGCGTCCCGGTATTCCGCCGCCTTTTCAAAGTGCGTTTCCCGCGCCGCCTCGTGCATTTTTTCGGTGATAGCGATAACCAGCCCGTCAATGTCGCCTGATAACAGCCCGCACACCTTTTCAACGTGGCCCGCATACTCCTCTTTGCCGATCTTTTCGCAACAGGGCGCGGCGCAGCGTTTAATGTGGTAATACATACAGGGCGCGTCTCTTTTGCGCAACCTCCGGCATTTCCGCAGCGGGTAAATTTTCTGCAAGAGTTCGAGTGCCTTGTCCACCGTTTGCGCGCTTGGAAACGGGCCAAAATACTTCGAGCCGTCCTCGATAATATGCCGCGTCCTGAATATTTTTGGAAAATCCTCGTGCGTGAGCCGGATGACGGGGTACGTCTTGCCGTCTTTCAGGTTGATGTTGTATTTGGGCGAGTGCTGCTTGATCAGCGTGTTTTCCAGCAGAAACGCCTCGTACTCGCTGGAAACGATGATCGTCTCGATGGCCGCCACGTGTTTTAACAGCGTCGCCGTCTTGATGTCTTTCTCGCCGGAAAAGTAGGAACGCAGCCGGTCACGGAGAAGGCGCGCCTTGCCGACATATAAAATCTTCCCGTTTTGATCCCGCATGATATAACAGCCGGGAGAAAGCGGAGCATCGCGCGCGGTTTCCTTTAATGTCGTCAATGGAGTCTCTTCTTCTGCCAATTTGGTAACGGTACGGTTGTGCTCCCTCGGATAACCGCCGCTTCGCTCAAGACGCGCTCCCTTTATCGGGGGATTTCGAGTTCGTCATGCTTATCGCCGGCCAGTTTCCGGTCGAGCGTCTTGCGCCCGATGCCCAGCACGTCCGCCGTCCGGCTTTTGTTGCCCTTCTGAAAAAGCAGCGTCTCGCGGATAATTTTCCCCTCGGCCTTTTCGAGGCTTGTTCCCAACGGAATCTTTATCATTCCCGCTTCCGGATCCCCCATGCCCGCAACCTCAACACCGCTCAAAGACGGCGGAAGGTCGGCCTTCGTAATGACGGTGCCCCGGCACATCACGACGGCGCTTTCGATGCAGTTTTTCAGTTCACGAATATGTCCCGGCCAGTCATAGTGAAAGAGAATCGCCCGCGCCCTTTCGTCAAAACCCGTTATCGGCTTTCTGTTTTCTTCGGCGAAATGCACGGCAAATTCCCGTATCAAGAGCGGCAGATCGTCCTTCCGCTCGCGGAGCGGCGGCACCGTAATATTCACGACATTCAGGCGATAGTAAAGGTCTTCGCGGAACGTGCCCTGTTCTATCTCCGCTTTCAGATCCTTGTTGGTCGCGGCAACAATCCGCACGTCAACCTCAATCGTCTCTTCGCCGCCCAAGCGTTCAAACTTCTTCTCCTGCAACACCCGCAGAAGTTTTACTTGAATATTCTGGTCGATCTCGCCGATCTCATCCAGAAAAAGCGTCCCCTCGTGGGCCAATTCAAAACGACCCCGCCGCCGGGCGAGCGCCCCGGTAAACGCCCCCTTCTCGTGGCCGAAAAGCTCGCTTTCCAGAAGAGTCGACGCGAACGCCGCGCAGTTGACTTTCACCAGCGGGCCATCCTTGCGCGGCGACAAATCGTGCAGCGCGTTTGCCACGAGTTCTTTTCCCACCCCCGATTCCCCGGTGATGAGAACGGATGCCCGCGACGGCGCGACACGGACAATCATATCGTACACCGCCCGCATCGCCGGACTGTTCCCCGTCATCGCCTTCGCCGGAAATTGCCGCGAAAGTTCCTCCTCCAGCCGCCGATGCCGGAGCGTGAGTTCCCGTATGGAAAGCGCCCGTTTCACCAGCAGCGAAAGGCGGTCGAGGTCCAAGGGCTTGGTGAGAAAGTCATAAGCCCCATGCCGCATCGCGTCAACCGCGTTTTCCACCGTACCGTGTCCGGTCAGCACAATAACGGGCACCCCCGGACTCTGGACGTTGATCCGCCTCAACAATTCTTCGCCGGAGAGACGGGCCATCTTGAGGTCGGTAATCACGAGGTCAATATCGCCCTGCTGAAACCGCTCCCAGCCTTCAACCCCGTCGGACGCGGTAACCACCGTATGCCCGTCCAGCCGTAACGCCTCGGCAAGCCCCCCGCGAATATTTTTTTCATCGTCCACTACTAACAAGGTAAAACGCATAGATACCCGATACCGTTCCCACGTCTGAATATGGATTGACCGGGTGAGCGCAGACGCAGAATAGCCCCGCTTTATTTTGCCGAAGTTTTGCCGGATTGTAAAGGGCCACCTGCCGTGGAGGCACTTGGGCGGGTTGTGAGGAGAACGGGCATCGGGCCCCCTACGGGTGCAGAGCGCATCCCAGTAAAGGGGGAACGGCAACAAGTTGCCGCGCCTTCCCCCTCGCTCCGGTCTTGCGCCCTCCGCTACCCCCTTCAGCGGGGGAGTTCCCCCGCAACGCCCCCCGTCATCGCGGCGGATAATCACGCTACGCCCCCGCCCGCAAGGGCTTTCCTTAGGATGCGTTGTGTTGGGAATGGGCGGCGTGTTCGTCATTGCGAGGAGGCGGCAACACGGTTGCCGTTAGCGGCGAAGCAATCCGGCAAGGGCGTAACGCCCTGGATTGCCGCGCTTCGCTCGCAATGACGAGGGGGCTCGTTCGCAACGACGAGGGGCTCGCACGCAATGACGGGCGTGTTTGTCTTTGGGAACAGCCTCTTGTACTATCCCCGCGCTTCGCGGGCGATTTCCCGTTTCAGGTCTTTTGCCTTGATCGACTCGCGCTTGTCGAACTCTTTTTTGCCTTTGCAAACGCCCAGTTCCACTTTGACACGGCTCTTTTTCAGATAGAACGACAGCGGGATGAGGGTGTAGCCTTTCTGTTCCACCTTGCGGGCGAGGTGTTTGATCTCTTCCTTGTGGAGGAGGAGTTTCTTGCGCCGATCGGGGTCGTGGTTGAAGATTGACGAGAAGGGGTTCTCGGCGATATGAAAGGCGTTGAGGAACACCTCGCCCTTGACGATCTCCGCCCACGCATCGGGGAACGAGACACGGCCGTCTTTCACGGACTTGACCTCGGTACCGATAAGCTCGATGCCGCACTCGTATTTTTCGTCCACCGCGTAATCGTAGTAGGCCCGGCGGTTGACCGCGATGATTTTAACGCCTTCGGGCATCACGGCTTCCTTGCCAGCACGGGGCGGAACGACACGAAGGGGGTCGCGCTTTCCGGGGGCACGGAACCACGGGCAAAAACCTGCCCCTCAGTTCCTGCACGGGCCGTCCCCGGCTTTGTCCAGTTTGCGCCGCGCACGAGTTTTTCAGGCGATCCGATCTCCTCGATGATCGTTGTATCCGCCGCGTGCCCCGCCTTGAGTGCCGGAAAGGGCGCGTAGGGATCGGCGCACCATTCCCAGACGGTTCCCGTTCCTTCCACCCCGGCGGTGGATGCCGCTTGTTCCCACTGCGCCTCGGAGGGGAGGGCCGCCGTCCAGCCGGAGAGTGATGCGGGAAGCCGGGCCGAGAGCCAGCGGCAATAGGCGTCCGCCGCATACCACGAGACCCCGCTCACCGTGGGGGCGGGATAACGCGCGTCTTCCACCCCGACAAGGTAATCAATCGTGGCGAGTCCCCGTTCGGCCAATGTTTCGGCGTTTTCTGCGCGCCATTCCGGGTTCGCCTCCGTGAAACGCGCAAACTGGGCGGCGGTTACCGGGGTCGTCGCGGCCCAGAGCGTGTCGCCCGACCGGATAAACGTTACGCCCTCGATGATAATGGGGGTAACAGGGGTAACGGTTCCTGATGCCGGGACGGGCGGAACAGCGGCGGCTTTTTCACTCGCCGCGTTTGCCGCCGCATACCAGCCGGATTGCCGCACCGTCTCCCGCGCTTCGGGCGGTAACACGGCGGCGAGCCACGCGGCGGACGCGGGGTTATCCTGCAAGAACGTAAGCGCGTCCTCTATCGATGATACCAGCGAAAGCGGCGAAGGGGCGTTTCCCCCGTTGCCGGAAAGATGGAGCGCGCGGATAAGGTCTTTCATGCCCGCCCTGGTCTGGGTCCACCGCGCCGCCCCGGCCAGAATGTCGCGCGCCTCGCGCCGGACAGCCTCGTCTCCGGTGCCGCTCCGGTATGCGCCCTCGGACAAGACCAGCGGGATTTGATACACCTCGGTGGGTTCCGCCGTAAACGACCATGCGGCAAACTCCCGCGCCCCCGCAAGCAGGGCCGCGTTGGGCCGTTCTTCTTCCAGCGTCATAGATACCGTTGCGCGCCGGGGAAAGAAGAGCGAGCCCGGCACCCGGCTTTTTACCGTCACGGCGGCGCTTCCCCCGCGAAACCCAGGCATTGTCATCGTTATGTCCCGGCCGCCTTTTGCGGTAAACACGTTGCAGGGTGTTTGCCCCGCATACACCCCGTCCACCGAGACGGCGGCCCCGGACGGTTCCGACCGGAACATAACGACGCTGCCGGGGTTTGCCAGTCCGGGGAAAAAGAGCAGAAAGAAAAGCACGGCGGCAACGAAAAACGCGCACACAACGGTAACGTAGACTTCGGGCCGGATGCCAAGCACCGTCTTGAGGCGCACCTCGTCTTCTGCCAGAATCTCGACCGGCATTCGCCGCGGCAACCGCCACCGTTTCCGTGAAAAAAGGGTCATACTCGTACCATACCGGAAAAAACGCCGATTGGCAACCCAGCCATTCCGATTTCAAACCATCGGCAACACGTTAGGTAATAAGAGGTGAGGGTGTCATTGCGAGCCGCGAAGCGGCGAAGCAATCGGCTCAACGGCTCAACGCGAAGCGTTGAGCTTGCGCGTTGAGCTAAGGAGTTTGCGGCGGGCGTAGCCCGCTTATCGCAAACTCCACACCGCTAACGGCAACGATGTTGCCGCAGGTTCGCAATGACGGCCATCCTCTGCCTAAAAGAAGGGGCCATCCCCGCAACCGCAAAGACAGCCCCTGTCTCTTCCCTAATCCCTGTTACCTATTCTCTGTTACCTAAAATGTACTATACTTATCCTCAATGGAGAAGCCATGATAAGAATCAGCGAAACCGACGACCCGGTCAATATTTGCTATGATAATGTGTTCAAGGCGGTGTTCACGAAAGACTTGCTTGAATCGCGGGTGGCGCTGTCGAAACTGCTGTCGGCGGTCATAGGCCGCGAGCTGACCGTCGTTTCCATCACCGCCAACGAACCGGCCCCGGACGGCCTCCGCGACCGGCAGATACGCTTTGACATGAACTGCAAGGCGGACGACGGGAGCCGTTCAAACGTGGAAATATCGCTCAATCCCGACAAGTTCGAGCCGGTGCGGCTCGAGTTTCACGCGGGGAGGCTGTTCACCGGGCAGGACATACGGGGCAAGGAAAAGTCTTACGGCAGCCTGAAGGCTGCCTACCAGATAGCATTTCTGGTAAAGGGGCGTTTTTTTGCGGGCGATGATTTCCTGCACGAGTTCGAGTATTACGACAAGAAGCGGGGTGTCCCGCTTGGGGGCCGGACGCGCGTCATCACGCTGGAGCTTGCCAAGCTGGATTACCTGATTGGCCGACCAGTTGCGGAAATGACGGCGCCGGAACGGTGGGGGTTTTACTTCCGGTTTTTGACAGACAAGGCAAAACGGGATAAAATAAACGAAATAATCGAGTACGAGGAGGGCATTGCGATGGCGAGCGAAGTGTTAATGACGATAAGCCGGGACGAGGTGGAGCGGGCGCGGCTGGAGAGCGAATACAAATACGAACTGGACACCCAAAGCCGCCTAACCTACGCCAGACAGGAGGGCCGACAGGAGGGCCGACAGGAAGGCGAACGGAAAGGCCGACGGGAAGGCGAACGGAAAGGCCGACAGGAAGGCCGACAGGAGGGCCGACAGGAAGGCCGACAGGAGGGTTGGCAGGAAAGAAACAGGGAAATCCTACAGCTATTGGAATCAGGCTATTCGGCAGAGGACCTCAAAGAGCGCCTAAAAGCGGGAGGCGGAAGATAAACGAAGGAGGGCATTGCGATGGCGAGCGAAGTATCGATAACGGTAAGCAAGGAAGAGATAGAGCGGGCGTGGCAGGAGAGCGCGCTCAAATACGAACTGGACACCCAAAGCCGCCTAACCTACGCCAGACAGGAGGGCCGACAGGAGGGCGAACGGAAAGGCCGACAGGAGGGCCGACAAGAAGGCGAACAGAGGAAGGCGGCGGAAATACTAAGGCTAATTAAGGCGGGTTGTTCATTGGAGGAGATAGAGGCACGCCTCAATGTGGAAGACGGAAGATAAACGAAGGAGGGCATTGCGATGGCGAGCGAAGTGTTAATGACGGTAAGCGAGGAAGAGACAGCGTCGCTTCGGCGGTTGAGTGTAGAAAAATACGCAATGGATGCCCATCGCGCCACAGTATGGATCGCCCGGCGGGGGAAAAACGGAAAATCCTGAAACTATTGGAATCTGGTTATTCGTTGGAACAGCTTAAAGAGCAGTTAAAGGCGGAAATCGAGGGGCACTCGGCAATTCCTAGCGCAATTCCGAGAATACCTCATAAGGCGTTCTAAAGTCAAGTGTCTTTCTTGGCCGCCCATTGAGCAGTCCCGCGATTTTTGACACGTCCCGCTGTGTC
>JAISZQ010000230.1 GCA_031269165.1 Spirochaetaceae bacterium | reverse complement strand
TCCGTGGACGCTGAGCAAACCCTGCGGTTTGCTTAAGGTACGCCCACCAAACCCACGCTTGCGTGGGTCACCATGCACCGCATGGTTTTGTCCCCGCAGAGGGGGTAGCGGAGGACCGCAGGGCCAGAGCGAGGGGGAGACTTCCCCCAACTAAATAGCAACAACACTTCTCGGCCATGACCTAAGTTGCTGACAGCGGAAGGCGCGGCAAGTTGCCGATTTGCTCTCACCTCTTACCGTAATTTTCCATTCTCCGCAGGGACTTGGCTACTTCAAAATTCTTCCCATGAGGATCCCCATGGCACTGGCCATCATGAGGCCCCGGGTCCAGCCGCTTGAGTCCCCCAGGCAGTAGAGACCGGCGATACTGGTCTGGAGCGTGTCTGACAGCTTGATCCGGTTGGAATAAAATTTCAGTTCCGGCGAATAAAGCAGGGTTTCGGCGCCGGCAAAACCGGGAACCACATGATCGACGGCTTCGATAAAGTTAATAATATTGATCATGGCGCGGTAAGGCATGGCGGCACTGATGTCTCCGGCAACGGCGTCCGTCAGGGTGGGCCGGACATTGCTCCGCTCCAGTTCCTTCTGCCACGTCCGTTTGCCGTCCAGCAGATCGCCGTAACGCTGAACGAGGATATGGCCGTTTCCCAGCATATTGGTCAGTTCCCCGATTTTCTGGGCATAGGCAATGGGCTGGTTAAAGGGTTCGCTGAAATTATGGGAACATAAAATGGCGACGTTGGTGTTTTCAGACTTCATCTCCTTGTAGGAATGGCCGTTGACCACCGCCAGGTTGTTGTCGTAATTTTCCTGGCTGACAAAGCCGCCGGGGTTTTGGCAAAAGGTACGCACCTTGTTTTTGAATGGTTTCGGGTAGCCTATCAGTTTTGATTCGTAGAGCGTCTTGTTCACTTTTTCCATGATTTCGTTGCGAATCTCCACCCGGACGCCGATGTCCACGTTACCGCTCTGATGCAAAATATCATGCTCTTCGCAGATACGTTCCAGCCAGTCGGCCCCCCGGCGGCCCGCTGCAACAATGACGGCGGGTGCAGCAATCTCAAAATAATCGGGGCTGCCGACTTTATGGACGCGAACTCCCTTGCAGACATTCTGTTCCATGACCAGATTGGTACATTCATTGCCGAATAAAATTTCCACGCCCTGCTCGATAAGATACGATTGAATGTGCCGATAGAGTTCCTGGGCCTTTTCGGTTCCCAAATGGCGAATGGGACAGTCGATCAGTTTTAGTCCTGCCTTGATGGCCCGGCGGCGTATGTCTTTTGTTTGTTCCGTGTTCTCAAGACCTTCCACATGGCGTACCGCGCCAAACTCCAGATATATCTGGTCGGCGTAATCAATCAGCTCCTGGGTAGCGCTACTGCCGATGAGATCGGGAAGATCGCCGCCCACTTCGCAACTCAGGGAAAGTTTGCCGTCGGAAAAAGCCCCCGCGCCGGAAAAACCCGTGGTAATGTGGCAGTAGGGTTTGCATTTCATGCACGTTTTGGCATGCATTTTTGGACAGTGCCGATTTTCAATGGGGCTGCCCTTCTCTATCATAACGATTTTTTTCCGTTTTTTGAGACGGATAAGTTCCAAGGCGGTGAATATTCCCGCAGGACCGGCACCGACGATTACCACGTCACAGTTCATAGCCTCATTATGCCCCCAATGAACAAAAATTGCAAGCCCTGCCGCGCCTGTAGCGGAGGCAGTCGAGCGCGGCGAGGCACGAATGAACGGCGGCGCCCGGTGATGCAGGGCAACATCATGTACGTTCATGCGCCAAAAATGGTTCAATTTTATGCTATGCGTTTCCTGCTGTGATGACACCGTGGTTTTTCGTGATTAATTTTGCTATAATAGGAGCCTGTTCCAGAACCTCACGTTTTGGAACAGGCTCATAGAACGGGGGTACGGTTATGGATAGCGAAGGAAAAGAGGAGTTGCTCGTACCGGACATTCAGTATTTGGTGTTTCGCCGGTGTCCTGCCGACTGGCGGTTGAAGCCCCATCTGGTGTCGAATTATGACATTACCTATGTCGTCAAGGGCAGGGCGCGTTATACAGTCGGACGGACGCTCCACGAGGTTTCTCCGGGGACGCTGCTCTGTTTTTCTGAGGACACGCGCAAGGCGGCGGTTACTTACCCGGACGAACTTATGCACTGTTATTCGGTGAACGTTATCCTCTCAAATGCGGCCGGGCAGAAGGTAACGCCGCCCTTTCCGGCGGTGAGCAACATCGGCGTCAAGGACGACCTTATCCGTCTCTTCAACGATCTGGTCTACACGCGGCTTGAACGGCAGCCGGGTTATGGGCTCAAGTGTCAGGGGCTTTTGATTCTGCTTATTCATCGCTTGCTCGAATTGACGGTCTACCATACGAGCGCGCCGGGAAACGACAGCCGGATACAAAAGGCAACCCGCTTTATTGCCCGGCACTATGCCGAACGGCTGACGGTGAGAGGGCTGGCTCTGGCCGCCGGTCTCAATCCGGCCTATTTCGGCGTTCTCTTCAAGCAGGTAACCGGCTTCACGGTGAACCGGTATATCGCGATGACGCGGGTGCGGAACGCGAAAAACTTGTTGCAAAGCGGCGGCTACCGGGTCTCGGAAGCGGCGGAGGCTTGCGGTTACTGCGACGTGTTTCATTTTTACAAGCAGTTCAGGGCCCTCACGGGCGTTTCGCCGTCCCAGTATCTTGCGAAGAGCGGAGGCAGGGGATAGACAGGGATTAGGGGATAATTCCGAATTCAACAAAAGGGGGAAGTCTCCCCCTCGCTCCAGCCGCTTCGCGTCTTCCGCTACCCCCTCTACGGGGGAGTTCCCCCGTAACGCCCCCCTCCCCAAAAAATCCACCAATCCCCGCAACCGCAACGACAGCCCCAATCCCTATCAACGCCCTCGTCATTGCGAGCGAGCCGCTCGGTAGAGCGGAGCGAAGCAATCCTGTGAAATAAGGCGGCGGCTGAATAGTTGCGATGGAGGCCGTTTCAAAACCTCAAGTTTTGACAAGGCAAACAACGTTTGCCCAGCAACCTTTAAAACTACCGTTTTGTAAGGCTAAAGCCATGCTTTATCGAGGCTTTAGCCCGGCTTTAGACATCAGAAACAGCAAAGCCTCTGGCTCAGCCTGTCAAAACGCTTTTCGTGTTTTGAAAAAAGCTCATTTATCATGGATTTTTGTTGACAATTGCGCTTTTTTTTGTTATATTTAGGGTGGTGTGAATAAGGGGGTTCTCTTATTCACGGACTCTATTCTAGATACGGGAGGAACGTTTATGAGTACGGTTTACACAGATATTATCCTCAAAAATTCGGGGGATGTGGCTGGTGTCGGGCGCGGTTATCTCAAGGAACAAGATGTCCGCAGTGTTACGGTGAACGC
>JAISZQ010000224.1 GCA_031269165.1 Spirochaetaceae bacterium | reverse complement strand
TCCCATCCGACCCGCCCAATATGCCGGGTCGGCCGTCCGCCCCCGGATGCTTGGGCTGGCCACTCCAAGGTGCTTGGATCGGCTAGCCCAAGGTGCTTGGGCTACCGAGCCCCCGATGGCGGGGCCCGCCCACAATGACGGGGAGAGTCGTCATTGCGAGCGAGCGGCACATTGCCGAGCGAAGCAATCCAGTGGGGGCATATCTCCGTCTGGATTGCTTCGTCGCTTCGCTCCTCGCAATGACGAGGCCGCCTCGCTTAGTTATCGATGCATAACAGGCTTAGGAACCAATAGGTTCCTCGCAATGACGGGGGAGCGTCGTCATTGCGAGGGCGCGGCAATTTGCCGGAGCCCGAAGCAATCCAGGCGGGGAAGGCCCTCACACTGGATTGCTTCGTCGCTTTGCTCCTCGCAATGACGGTGCCGCCTCGCTTAGGCGCGTATACCTCCCAGCCTTAGGGAGCGATGCCTCCCAGCCTTAGGGAGCGATGCCTCCCAGCCTTAGGGAGCGATAGGTTCCTCGCTTAGGAACCGATAGGTTCCAGCCTTAGGAACCGATAGGTTCCAGGCTTAGGAACCGATAGGTTCCAGCCTTAGGAACCGATAGGTTCCAGGCTTAGGAACCGATAGGTTCCTCGCCTAGGAACCGATAGGTTCCTCGCTGGGACGGGTGTCATTGCGAGGGCGGAGACCGAGGCAATCCAGTGGGGAGTATATCTCCGTCTGGATTGCTTCGTCGCTAACGGCTTGGCTACCGAAGGTAGCACGCCGCCTCCTCGCAATGACGGGGGGCGTGCCCCTACAGCCCTCCGCTTCCTGCTTCGGGCTTCCGGGCCGGGGCGTGGCACACCTACGGTGTGCTTCAGTAATGCGTCCGTCCGTGGACGCTTGGGGTACGCCCACTAAGCCAAGCAACGCTTGGCCACTATGCACCGCATGGTTTTGTCCCTCGAAGGGGGGCCGATGGGCGTTCCCTCACGACGCGCCCAAGGGCCTCCACGGCAGGTGGCCGGGGGCGTTGCGGGGGTGGGAAACCCCCGCAGAGGGGGATAGCGTAAGCCCCTAAGCGCAAGCGGCGGGCTGGAGCGAAGGGGGAGACGCGGCAACCTGTTGCCGTCCCCCTTTTTATGTTTTCTTAAGGAGACCGACTCTATAAGCAAGAAGGGACGGATGGTAGTTCGGCCAATGTGCCGCTTGACAAGATTGTTGAAAGAATCAATAATCGTTCCCGCAAGGCTTGAGGATACCATACCCCAAACGAGGTTTTTCGGAGCGTTTATTCGCGCTTCAGATTTGAACCGGCGTTTGAAACAGCCTCGATTATCTTACGAAAAGAGGAGCAGTTATGGAAAAGTTAAAAGCGGCCATTATCGGCGCGGGAAGCATCAGCGGCGTTTACATAAATAACTTGTTGACGATGTTTTCCCGAATCGTTGAGTTAAGCGCAATCGCGGACGGCATTCCGGAAAAGGCTCAAGAAGCGGCGGAAAAGTACGGTCTTGATTTCGCCGAAAGCACAGGCGCGTTGCTTGAACGCGGGGATATTTCCCTTATCGTGAATTTGACCCCGCCCGCCGCGCATTTTGCGGTCGCCAAGGCCGCGCTTGAAGCGGGAAAACATATTTACAACGAAAAACCGCTGTGCACAGACCTTTCTGATGCGCAAGGGCTTCTTGAAACGGCGCGTAAAAACAATCTGCGCGTCGGCTGTGCGCCGGATACCTTTCTTGGCGCGGGACTGCAAACGGCGCGTAAACTGATAGCCGACGGCTGGATAGGCCGCCCTGTCGCGGGAACTGCCTTTTTGATGAGTCGCGGCCCCGAACATTGGCATCCCGCGCCGGAATTTTTCTACGCGAAAGGCGGCGGGCCCCTTTTCGATATGGGCCCCTATTATATCACCGCGCTCGTTTCCCTTTTGGGCCCCGTCTCGGCGGTATCAGGCAGTACGGCCATCTCCTTTGAAAACCGTTTAATCACCAGTGAGCCGAAACGCGGCAAAACGATTGCCGTTGAAACGCCGACCCACGTGTCCGCGCTGCTGGACTTTCAAAGCGGCGCCATGGTCTCTATGATTATGAGTTTTGACGTTTGGTCTCATTCATTGCCGTATATCGAGATATACGGAAGCGAAGGGACGATGCAGGTTGGCGACCCCAACTTTTTTCTCTCTCCCGTCCGCATAAAACGCCACCGCGCCGAGGAATGGCAGACGATTCCGCTGTTTGATTCCGTTGACTTCATTGGTTCTGTCGAGGAACAGGGTGAAGGGCATGGTTCACGGATGCCCCTTCATAACCGATACGTCCGTGACAACTGGCCTGCCTGTGAGCATTGGTTCGCCAATAATAATTGGCGCGGAATCGGTGTTGCCGATATGGCCCTTGCCATTGGCGAAAAAAGGCCCCACCGCGCCTCCGGCAATCTCGCCATCCATGTCCTTGAAGTTATGACCCGTATCCTAGAATCGGGCGAAACGGGCAAACGGCTCGCTATTACGCATCAGGCTGGAAAAAGCGACGGGGGGCAACCGTAGACGAAATAGCGCGACTGTAACACCGTCTGTCCCTTCGGGGAATCGAAAATGAACCACGAACGGGCCTATGACCCGCAACTTCACGAACAAATGCGTCGTTGCGAGGCTGAGCCCTTCGTCATTGCGAGACGGCGGCAACATAGTTGCCGTTAGCGGCGAAGCAATCCAGACAAGGACGCCCTGCCGGATTGTTTTGCCCGCAATGATGGATGACGCGAACAGACGCATTCGTTCACGCGGTTTGTGGTTATATTCTTGAGGTTGTATAAGAATGGTCCACAGATTGCACCGAACGGTGGTCCAGATTACGCAGATTGCGCCATGCGTGGCGTCATACCTAAAACCAGTTTAATCCGCGAAAATCCGCATTGCCATATAGGGCACAATCCGCGGACAAAATTCTTACGTTGTTGACAGGGGAAGGCGCGGCAAGTTGCCGATTCCCCCTCTTCCTTGCTGAGTTTTGAACAGGCTCTCAAGGAGAACTGCTATAACGCGGCGGTAATGGACGGGCGGCGCAAAGGGGGTTATACTCAAGGCGATGGTGGAATGTGCCGGATCGGCTGTAAAAAAAGGGGAACTTCCGCTTACCCGAAGCGCGGCAGCGGAATTTTGCGCGGGGGACGAAGTATTGCTGTCGGGGGTGCTGTATACGGCGCGGGATGCGGCGCATCGGCGGTTTATTGAGGTCTTGGATGCGGGAGCGGAACTGCCCTTTCCGGTTGAAGGGGCGACGATCTATTATACCGGGCCGGCTCCGGCTCCTCCGGGGAGCATTATCGGATCGGCGGGCCCCACGACATCGTACCGGATGGACGGAACGACGCCTCGGCTACTGGCTCTTGGATTGTGCGGGATGATTGGCAAGGGAAACCGGAGCCCCGCCGTTGTTGACGCGATAAAACGATACGGCGCAGTCTATTTCTGCGCGATTGGTGGAGCCGGGGCGTTGCTTGCCGAATGTATTGTCGGCTGTGAGGCGATCGCGTTTCCTGATTTAGGAACGGAGGCGGTTCGCCGTCTTACCGTCAAGGAGTTTCCCGTTATCGTCGCCATCGACAGCAGAGGGAACAATTTGTACGAAAGAACCGGTTTTTACAGCGCGTCCCCAGCCGTCTAGCAGGTTGTTGTACGAGCCTGTTTCAAAACCCTGAACAACAAGTTAAAGAAGGGGAAGCCGCGGCAACGAAGTTGCCGACCCCTTCGCTCCGGCCACGTATTCCGGTTGAGTCGCGGACCTCGTATTTCGATACGATTGTCCCTGCGGATAAAAGACTATCCGGTAAGGCATAGAAGCCAAACAGGGCCTATACGCGCCGCAACGCTCAAGGATTTGGTTCAATCCCCGATTTTTTCATATTTTTCACACTTTTTCCCCGTCAGACTAAAGCAAATCAGACGGTAACGCCTTATATAAGGTATGAACTATAAACGCAAACTTTCTGAAAATGTCTGGTACGAGATTCGTACGGCGATTAATGTCGGCGAGCCGCTCTTCCGGCTCCGGTGGGCGATCGCCCTCTTCTGTCGCGTCCTTCTCGAGGCGAAAAAACGTTTCGGCTTCGAGATTCGTGGGCTTAAACTCGAAGAGGCCTGGCTCACGTTTTACATCAAGCCCGCCGACGGCTTCAAACTGCCCAAGATCATGCAGTGGCTGAAGCAGACGTTTTCCCTCCGCTTCAACCTGATGACGGGAAGGAAGGGCCACCTTTGGGGGGAACGGTACGAGTCGGAAATCATGGACGGGGATCCGCCGCCCGATGCGAAAGAGGTGGACTGGGAGACGGTAAGCGCGGAGGCGAAAAAGCCGGTACCGGCGGTTATGGGCTACACGCTGTCTTGGGACAGCCTGAGGCTGGGGGTCTGGGAGGCGAAAACGAGTTTTTCGCCTAAAAACCGGCCTAATCCGGCGTTCCCGCCCGGTTAATCGGGGGCTTTGCCCCCGATTAACCGGCAAAACGGCGTTACAGAAAGCCTTGATTCCCTGCCCCAAGACGGCCTCAAGGAGAAGTCTGCCCCTCTGCCTATGCCACGGCGGACAGGCAACGTGAGGTTTTGAAACAGCCTCCCCAAACGCTATCCACCGTTTGGAAATTGCGGACCGAGGGCTTTAAGAGCCTGTTCAGAATCTCATCAAAAGGGGGAACGGCAACAGGTTGCCGCGTCTCCCCCTTCGCTCCGGTCTTCGCCCTCCGCTATCCCCCTTTCTCGGGGACAAAACCATGCGTGGTTTTGTGGGCGCGCCCCCAACCTACGGTGTGCCACGCCCCGGCCGGAAACCCGAAACAGGACGTTGAGGGTTGTAGGCCAGCCCCCGTAACGCCCCCGAATCTCGGCGGGATCAAGGTGTGGAGTTTCGGAACAAGCGGGGCAAAGCCCCGCCCGAAACTCCAGAAGCGGGCAAAGCCCGCGACCGAATCACAGCGGAGGCTTGCGTCTCGCAGGGTTTTTGAACAGGCTCAGCGGGCAAAAAAAAAGCAGGACGGGGGCAAACCCCGTCCCGCGTGTTCTGGGTAACTCATGGTGTTACGCCCCTTTCTGGATTGCTTCACCCTTTGGGTTCGCAATGACGGGCACGCCACGCTTTCGCAATGACGGCCTCGCCCGTTGCCCCCGTCATTGCGAGCGGAGCGCGGCAATCCAGGGCGTTATGCCCTGGATTGCTTCACCCTGCTCACTTCGCAATGACGGGCCGCCACGCTTTCGCAATGACGGATGGCGGGAACGGGAATGCGCGTATTCGCGGATTTCCCCGTCCCGCCTAAACCCCGGCT
>JAISZQ010000203.1 GCA_031269165.1 Spirochaetaceae bacterium | reverse complement strand
GCCGCCCTTTCTATTACTCCCATGAACCGCATGGAAAAATTAGTTTCCGCCGATTTACTGCCCCATTTTTCTTCAAACCGCGCTAAATGAGCATTCAGAACCGAATCAAGCTCCTCCGCCTTATGGTAATTCCCCGTGTTAAAATCAATATGTAAGACCGGGTATTCAAGCCATTCCTGCTCAAGCCCCGCAATGGCAAGGGCCGGTTGCCCGGCAATCTCCGAAAAAAGCGCCCTCTTCCCCTCAAAATACGCCTTGAGCGTGGACAGGAGGAGACTCTTGCCAAAACGCCGGGGACGGCTGAGGAAGAACGGGTTTGCTTCCTGGGCAAGCTGGTAGACATACGCGGTCTTGTCCACATACACATAACCGTCCTCCCGGAGTTTAACAAAGTCCTGGATTCCTATCGGGTATTTTCTTGTTTCCATATCACAAGTATAGCATATCGGGAGCATAACAGGTAGCGGGTAGCGGGTTTCGTTGTCTGTTCATTGTCCTGTTACTGGTAAAAAGGTGACCGACACCCGTGCGTTTACTGGGGCTGCAACGGCGCAAACAGCAAGCGGTTTTGCACCTCGCCGGACAGGGCTGGTGTGGCCTTGGGCGTCTTTGGTTACTTTTTGTGCCAATCCGTGGCTCAAACGTTCAAGCGTCCCGCGATATGATTACGATAACCTTTTATAGGCTCTTCGGTCTGCGGATTTGTAGGCAACTGCGCTCCTCGTCCCGGCCCACGGTGCCTGATCCGGCCAGCCCACGGTGACGCACCCGGCCAGAGGGGGATGCTCGCAATGACGGTCCCGACCTAAGCCTGATCAGCATCCCGCCCTCAGTCTGGCGGAGTCCGCCCTCTTTCCCCCGGAGGGGGAACAGACGCCCGTCCGCCTCGCAACGCCCCCAAGGGAAGCCCCTGCGGGGCCTAGCGGTGCAGTTTTTGCAGGAAGGTTCGGGTGCGCTCGGCGGAGGGGTTGTCGATGATGTCTTCGGGGCGGCCCTCTTCCACGAAGACGCCGCCGTCCATGAACAACACCCGGTCGGCAACCTCGCGGGCGAAGGGAATCTCGTGCGTTACGATCACCATCGTCATTTTCCCTTCGGCGAGGTTCCCTTTGGCGAGAGAACGAATCACCTTGAGAATGTCCCCGGTGAGTTCGGGGTCGAGGGCGCTGGTCGGCTCGTCAAAGAGGAGGGCCGCCGGGTCAAGGGCCAGTGCCCGCGCAATCGACACCCGCTGTTGCTGGCCGCCTGAAAGTTGGCACGGGTACCCCGCCGCCTTGTCGCGCAACCCCATCTGGTCGAGCAGCGCGTACGCCCGTTCCGCCGCCTCTTTCTTGTCCCGCTTCAAGACGTGAACCTGCGCCTCGGTGATGTTCCGCAACACGGAGAAGTGGGGAAACAGGTTAAAGTTCTGGAACACGAGCCCCATGTTGAGACACATCTTGTGCGCGGCCTCAGGCGGCGCATACACGCCGTCCTTCACGAGGGACTCGCCACAGACGCTGATGCTTCCCGCATCGACCTGCTCAAGATGGCTGATACAGCGGAGCAGTGTCGATTTCCCCGAACCGGACGGCCCGATCACCGCCACCACTTCGCCCTTATCAACCGAAAACGAGATGTCTTTCAGCACGGTGAGTTCGCCGAAAGACTTGGTAACCCCTTCTACACCGATGATCCGCATGACGCCAGCCCCGCTTGCAACCCGCTAAAACCCGTTGGCGTTCACGACGACCGACGAGTCGATGTGAGCCAGGTCTTTCGCCGCCGTTACCGCCATCGTCCAGCTCAAGTCGGCGGTACATTCCTCGATAAACGTCTTCACGCCGTCCGCGCCGCCTGTTTTGAGCGGTTCCATAACCGCCCGGCCCACGGAGACGGCGGTTGCCCCCAGCGCGAGAGCCTTGAACACGTCGATACCCCGCCGCACCGAGCAGTCCACGAAAATGGGAAAGAGGCCGTTCACGACCTTGACGATACGGGGCAACACGGAAAGCGGCGGCACCGGATAGTCAACGAGGCCGTGATGGTGGGAGACCACGATGCCCCCCACCCCCGCGTCAACGCACTTGCGCGCGTCAACCTCGGACAACACGCCTTTCAGCACAAAGGGCAGTTTCGTCGCCTTGACCAACGCCTTCACGTCGGCGAGGCTCTTGAACCCCATCGGGATGCCGAGTACGCTTCCCCGATTCCCCGCGCTTCCCCCCTGATGGTCGATGTCCATGCCCACGGCAAGCGCGCCGTGTTCGGCGGCGTGTTCCATCTCCCGAATGATGGCCCCGTTGTCCGCGTAGGGCTTGATGATTTTTACCGTCTTCGCGCCCGTTGCGAGAATCGCCTCGGTTTCAGGCCGTTCGCTTATGCCGTACCACATCACCGCGCCCGCTGCCTTCACGCCCTTCGCCGCCTCGGTCCCGCCGCCCGGACGAACCTTGTCGAGGTGGGACAACGCCGCAAACATCACCGGTGTCTTGAACGTCTCCCCGTAAAGCGCGAACGCCGTCGAAGGCTCCACCGCGTCAATGTGCCGCATCTCCAGAAACAACCCGTCAAAATACTCCCGCGTGATCCGGTCGGCGTCTCCCCGCCGTTCCGTCTTTTCTTCACTCATATCGTTCCTTCCTTTCAAAAAATTTTTGTCCTAAAACATTCTCACGATTCAGTTGGGGGAAGTCGCGGCAAATTACCGGCCCCTCGCTCCGGTCCACGCTCAAAATTTGAGCCGCCCTCCGCTGAAGCCGGGCTAAAGCGGGACTTTAGCCTTACGAAACCGCATTTTTAAAGGTTGCTGGGCAAACAAAATTTGCGGGCAAGCAGCGATTGCGGACAAGCAGTGCTTGCCTTGTCAAAACTTGAGGTTTTGGAACAACTTCTTTTATTAAACTATATTGTTTATCCTTTGTCAACGCTTTTCACTCATTTTTGTCAAGAATTTTCCTGCCCCGCATGGATGCATTGTAGGTAATGTCCTAAAATTATTGTATCAAACCAATTCTCCCAAAAAACCAGATGTTTATGGTAAGGGCCACAACGATCTTGCGCGTCCGTTCTGTTTTTGAGAAACGGATGCCTTTCCCCGCTAACCGGGCGCGCCATGTCCTCAGGGACAGATGTTTCCTTTCTATCTTTTGCGTGTTTTTCT
>JAISZQ010000043.1 GCA_031269165.1 Spirochaetaceae bacterium | reverse complement strand
CCGGAAGGGAAAAAGATATACAAGAAGCGGAAGGAGACGGTGGAGCCGGTATTCGGGATCATAAAACAGGCGCTTGTGTTCCGGCAGTTCATGATGAGAGGGCTTGCGCGGGTGGGGGTGGAATGGGATCTGGTGAGCCTTGCGTACAACATAAAGCGGTTATGCGGTCTTACGGGCGGGAGACGTCTGCCCTGTCCAGGCTAAGGCGGGCGGGAAAGGGGTGATTTGGGGCAAAACAGCCCTTTCCCCAAAAAACGGGGTTAATCCCGAGGGCGTATTGCCCTAACACGCGATCCTGCCAATATTTTTGATGTTTTTAGCCTTAAGTCCCACAGGCTCCTAGCTTCACGCCACCGCCAACGCTCCCCCAGCACCGCCTCTTCACCGATGTTCACGCCGCCGCCTTTACTCTTTTCTTTGTCATTGGTCACTCCTTGAAATAGATTTAACGTTTCCGCCTCAGTATCCCCGAAAAGCCCGGCCGGGAGGAGGAATAAGGAATAATGCGTGCGCGTCATTGCGAGACGCGAAGCGGCGAAGCAATCCAGACGATGAACGTTCCCCCCGGATTGCTTCGCCCGCCCTACGAGCGACACGCTCGCAATGACAACCCTTCATTTTACCATTTTCCCTTCGCGCAAAGCGCGCGAATGGTTTTTTTTCGCCTCCGATTAAAGCATACGGGCTGACAACGCCTTATATAGGGTACGGAGATAGAACCTATGGAAAAGTTTGTGTATAAGACGAAGCCGCTCACGGCGGCAGCGGTCGGGGCGTGTGCCGCGTATTACGGGGTCGTGCCGTGGGCGGGCAGCGGGTGGTTTGCGGTGATGGTGTGCGCGGGGCTCGTGTGCGCCGCGTTAGGCAAGGCGTTCTGCTCAGGCCCGGTGTTTTTTGCAAAGGCCAACGGGGAACCCGCGCCTCGTGCGGCGCGGTATGCGGTGATCCTTGCCGTGTTCTCCCTGTGCGGATTCTGGACGGGCGGGGTCCGCCGGATCGCCGCCGACCAGAAGGCCCTGTTTTTCGTCGGGCAGGCGAAGCCCGGCGTGACCGCGCTCTCCGGCGTGTTGCTCGACGACCCGCGAGTCAGCCGGAGCGGACGGGGCTTGGCGGCATTGTCCCTGCAATGGGCAGACGGCAGCCTTCAGGGCGTGCGGGGTGCGGCGAGGACCAGCGCACGGGGCACGGTGACGGTGCTTTTCCCGGAAGGGGCCATTCCCCGGGTGAAGGAATTCGGGCGCGGGAGCACGGTTCTCGTGGACGGCCGTTTCACGGAAGACAACGGCCTCTTTATCGCAAAGGGCGTGTTCGTGGTAATGCCGCCTGCAACGCTCGACCGGTTGCGGACGGCCATTCGCGTCGCCTGTGTGGAGGTCTTTGCCCCCTACCGATGGGGCGGTTTCGCGCTGGCCCTGCTCATCGGCATCCGCGATAACCTCGACAGCGAGCTTGCCGAACAGTATCAGAACGCGGGCGTCTCCCACATTCTTGCGCTTTCAGGGATGCACCTCGCCATCATTTCCGCCGTGATAGCCTTTCTGTTGAAAAAGCCGCTCGGATTGAAGTGGTCGGCGGCGATTGGTTCCCTGCTCATCGCCGGGTATATCTTTCTGGCGGGCGTGATGCCCTCGCTTGAACGTTCCGGCCTCATGTACTTCCTCGGCGCGGCTGCCGTCATTCTGGGGTTGCCCAAAGACCCGCTGTCGACGCTCTGTCTTTCGTTCCTGCTGCAAATCGTGATCCGCCCGGAGTCGGGGACGAGCCTGTCCTTCATCCTCTCCTACGGCGCGTTGGCGGGCATCCTCACGATGAGCGGGCCCCTGTACAACTGCATGCGCCGGGATCTGCCGCCGGTGATCGGTACATCTCTTGCCGCATCCCTCGCGGCGTTTATCGCAACCATGTCCGTCACTGCGGGGTTTTTCGGCACGATCCGGCCGGTGGGGATCCTCTGCGGGCTTTTGCTGGGGCCGCTTGCAACCGTGTTCATGGTCGGCGCGATGCTCTTTCCCGCCGCGCCTCCCTTTTTGCGGGTGGTCATCGACTGGGGAATGGGCGTCCTCTATGTCGTGCAGGAAAAGATCGCCGGTGCCGCCGGACGGGTGCCGCCGATTGAAGCCTCCCTCGTCCCCGCGCTTCTCATAAACGCCGCGCTGATCGCCGGACTCATCATTGCAAGCCTCGTTATCATCAAAAAGAGGTTTTTCATTGAACGATTGGACTGATGGGACGGATAGTCGATCTCTTAAGAATATTTCATGAGGGGGAAGTCTCCCCCTCGCTCCAGACCTTCGGTCTTACGCTACCCCCTCTGCGGAGGTTTCCCACCCCCGCAACGCCCCCGGATCACCGCGGAGGATTGCGTCTCGTTGAGCGTGTGTGAATGTCCTCCCCGGCTGGATTGCTTCGCCGCTTCGCGGCTCGCAATGACAACCCGCCGCGTCATTGCGGACGACCCCGCCATCGGGGGCTACCTAGCCCCGTCATTGCGAGCGAAGCGAAGCAATCCAGTGTGAAGGCATTCCCCGGAAGGAGTGGTCGGGGAAGTCGCGGCGCATTATCACGACAGCGCGGTTGCCGCCATTGCCCGCAGGATGGAAGACGCGGTTTTTTCGTAGGTATACCGCGCCCGCAACGATTCCGAGAGACGCACCGTTTCGGGCTCTTTGTTGAACAACAAAGCCATGAGTTTTTCTTGAAGGTCGCCCGCGTCGCCCGGCTTGAAAAACACGACCGGAAAGTCGCTGTAGAGTTCCCGAAACACCGGAATGTCGGAGACAAGCGCCTGAGTCCCGCACATCATCGCCTCAAGCGGCGGAATCCCAAACCCCTCGTAGAGCGAGGGCTGGACGAGCACGGCCGATTGTGTGAGATATGTTTTGAGCGCGTCGTCCGGTATACGCCCGGTAAAACACACGGCTTGGGGATCGGCGCGTTCCAGTTCCGCAAGCATCGCATCGTCCCGCGACCGAAAGTTATCTTTGTCCCCGACAATGACCAGCCTGTTTTCCAGCCCCTCCGCCCGCGCCGCGAAAAAAGCCCGCAACAGAACGGCCAATCCCTTATGCTTTTTGATGTTGCCGGTAAATAAGATGTCGCCGGTCTTGTGTCTTTTCCCCGGCTGATCCTTGTCCATCGCGGCAAGATAGCGCGAGCAACCGTTATACACGACAACCACCGGAGTCCCGAGGCCAAGATGATGCTCAATCCGCGATTTGGAAAACACGGACACGGTAAACACCGTTTTCGACCGGCGGAAGGCCCGGCGGTAGAACCACATCCGCGCCATAAGGCCCACCGTTGAAACGGCGGTCAGTTCCGGCATATCGGAAAAAACAAGGTCGTGGATGGTGGTATAGACGGGGACCGTTATCCCGGCGGGAACGTTAAACGAAGGGGAAAAATAAGCGTCCAGACGATTGATCTTTTTCACGAGCGCGGCAGGGAACCAAAGCAGTTCCCGCAGGGAGAACGGCCTCGTCCCACACGCAACCACCTCGACGTTGCGCCGACCCCCCGCCAGCGGCGCGAGTTTTGCGCGGTCCCCCAACAGCAGAAACGCCACGTCCTCAGGGGGCGTGTCAAGGAAACAGGCCAGCGTTTCCCGCAGATACACGCCGACCCCGCTCGCCCCCAGCATCCGGCAGTCCACGGCGATCCTCATCTGCCGCCATCCCGCGCCTTCAAGATACGGCGGCCCGGCAAAACCGCGCTCCACGCCCGAACCACACAGACGAACAAAGAACCCATGCCGCTAGTATAGTGCTTCTCCCCAGCAAAGAGAAAGAGGGGAAGGCTACTCACTGTCAACAACTGAAGGATTCTTAACCGCAGATTGCGCCGTAAACGGCGGCGGGTGGTGTCATTGCGAACCCGAAGGGTGAAGCAATCCAGACGGAGGAGGCCCTCACGCTGGATTGCTTCGCTACGCTCGCAATGACGGGGGGACTTGCCCGCAATGACGATGGGCTTTACCGGCGAAAGGAGACTATTCAATGAGCGGCGGCTATTCTATCACGCACCATGCTATGTACGATTTGTCCGACACTCGTGTGCGCGGCATCCGCTTTAATACGGAGCCAGTCGGCGGAAAAATCATCCACCGCAATCATCCGCACGGGGTGGCGGGACTTGGTGGGGTCAACGTCGGGCGGGTTCCGCGTGATCTCATCCTCAAGAGCATCGTATTCGGCTTCGGTCAGTCTGGGCATAGCAATCTCCTACAGATTCAGCAAAGGGTAGTACTTATTTTGGCATTTCATGGCATGGAAAATAAGTCCAGTGTTCTCATCTATCTCATGGTAGACGATTTCGAGCAGGTTGCCGGTGCGGTCAACACCAATCCGCAGATATTTGTCCTCGTAGCCTTTCCCCTCCACAAGGCCGTCATAGCAGTAATATTGAAAGGCGTGCAGAATATCCTCCCGACTGATGTCATGCTTGAATGCGGCTTTGTCAAACTCGACAACGATCTGCTCATTCATGCGTTCATTCTACCTCAAAAATGGCGCAGAAACAAGCCCTCGTCCTTTCGGGGAATGGATAATGGAGAATTGAAAATGGATAATGTTGTCGCGGCAAGCCGCCAGCGTGTTGCGGCAACACAATTGTCGTTGGCGACGAAGCAATCCAGACGGAGGAGGCCCTCACCCTGGATTGCTTCGCTTCGCTCGCAATGACGGGAGGCTTGCCCGCAATGACGGACGGCGTTGTCATTGCGAGGAGCAAAGCGACGAAGCAATCCAGACGG
Source organism: Spirochaetaceae bacterium (assembly GCA_031269165.1). Lineage (GTDB taxonomy): Bacteria > Spirochaetota > Spirochaetia > Treponematales > Breznakiellaceae > JAIRNN01. The sequence goes on along the minus strand of JAISZQ010000043.1, from coordinate 10,739 downwards.
GGGACGTTTTCCCTGGATTGCCGCGCTTCGCTCGCAATGACGGGAGGCTTGCCGCAATGACGGACGGTGGTGTCATTGCGAACCCGAAGGGTGAAGCAATCCAGATGGAGGGCGTTCTCCCTGGATTGCCGCGCTTCGCTCGCAATGACGGGGGGACTTGCCCGCGATGATGGGGGGCGTTGCGGGGGAACCCTACAGCCCTCCGCGTCCTGCTTCGGGCTTCCGGGCCGGGGCGTACTCGGTAATGCGTCCATCCATGGACGCTTGGGGTACGCCCACAAAACCATGCGCCGCATGGTTTTGTCCCCCGAAGGGGGCCCGATGCCCGTTCCCTCACGCCGCGCCCAAGGGCCTCCACGGCAGGTGGGGTATTGTCGTGCTGCCGACAGCCGGGTAGAATAGGCGGCGGGATTGGTTACCGATGAGCAAGGTTAGTATGAGTAACATTATTGTCGTGCGCGACTTGACAAAAAACTTCCCTCAGGGAGAGGAGACGCTCTTCATTCTGCGCGGCGTCCAACTGGACGTGGAGGCCGGGGCAACCGTCTCGATCATGGGGCAGAGCGGGTCGGGGAAGACGGCCCTCTTAAACATCTTGGGCGGTCTTGACGATTTTGACGGCGGGTCGGTCGTGGTCGGCGGCGAGGAGTTGCAGGGCCTAAGCGAGGCCGCGTTGAGTGTGTTCAGGCGGAAGAAGGCGGGGTTTATCTTTCAGTTTCACTACCTGCTGAAGGACTTTACCGCGCTTGAGAACGTCATGATGCCCGCCTACATCGGCGGCATGAAGAAGAAGGCGGCGTTGGAGAAGGCGCGGGCCTTGCTCTCCGATATGCGCCTTGACGCGCGGATCGGGCACTACCCCTCGCAACTGTCGGGCGGGGAGCGGCAACGGGTCGCGGTGGCGCGGTCGATGATCAACGACCCCGATGTCATTCTAGCCGACGAGCCGACCGGCAACCTCGACCCCGAACACAGCGCGGTGGTGTCCGAGTTGCTCTACGCGAACGCGGAAAAGTGGGGCAAAAGCCTCCTCGTGGTAACGCACGACAAGACCGTCGCCCAACGGGCGCAGTTTCGCTACCAGTTGAGCGAGGGCGTGCTGAAACGGGAGGGGACGGCGGCTGTCGGGACTTCTTCCGAGGGAACGGGCAAGGAAACGTGAAAGCCCGCGCCACGTTGTTTATCGCGTTTCGTTATCTTATCGGCAAGCGAGGCGGAGGCCGCTACCTCATCGGTGCGGTAGCGGGCATCGCGCTCTCCCTCGTGCCCATTATGGTAACGCTCATCGTCGCCGACGGCATGATTCGCGGCATCACCGACCGTTTCCTCGAACTGGGCACCGGGCACATCCAAGTCTGGGAAAACGTCCGAGGACTTGACGCGAACCGCCTCTCCCTTGACGACGCGAAAGAGACGGTCGCGCAAAACGAACACGTCCGGGGCGTGTGGACGGAAAAGCAGGGCATAGGCATCATTCTCGGCTTCGAGGGACGCACCGGCGTAACCATTCGCGCCGTGGAGAGCGGCTTTTGGCAGGACGAGGGATCGGCCCGCTATCTGGAAGTGATAGACGGCGAAGCGGCAATCGAACGCGACAACGAGGCATTGCTGGGGAAGTCGCTCGCCGAGACCGCCGGGGTGAACGTGGGCGACACCATCCGCGTGATGACCGTGCGGGAGACCTCCGACGGACGCGCCATCCCCCGCACCAGCCTCTTCGCCGTGAAAGGCATCGTCTCCTCAGGCTACCACGAACTTGACTCCCTCTGGTGCATCATCAACTATGCGGCGGGAACACGCATCCTCGACGACGCGCTGAGTTATTCCTGCCTCCTCGTCAAGGTGGACACGCCCTACCAAAACGTCGCCGCCATAGCGCGCGACCTGCTGGCCGACCTCCATTTCGGCTTCGGCGTGTACACGTGGCGCGAACTCCAGGCGGCGCAGTACGCCTCCTACGAATCGACGCGGCAACTTTTGCTCTTTATCATGACCCTCATCGTGCTGATCGCGGCGGTCAACGTGTCGTCGGCCACCTCCATGCTCACGATCGAACGCTACCGGGACATCGCCATCCTCAAAGCGGGAGGCATGAGCCCCCGTGAAATAAGCGCGATCTTCGTTATCGCCGGACTGCTCACCGGACTCGCCGGAACCATTGTCGGCATAAGTGTCGGCCTCCTCATCGGCCGCTTCATCAACCCGCTAATCCACGGCCTCGAACGCCTCCTCAGCGTCTTTTCCCGCCTCTTTTCCGGCACCGACATCAAAATCCTCGACCCCGGCTTTTACCTCGAAAACATCCCCGTCGTCATCGACCGGAACACCGTCCTCATCATCGCCCTCTTCGCCATCCTCAGCGCCGCCGCCGCCGCCCTCTTCCCCGCCCTCCGCGCCGGCAAACAAAAACCCGTGAGCCTGTTGCGAAAGATATAGTGACTTGGGCCCGTTCCAAAACCCAGCAAAAGGGGGAAGTCTCCCCCTCGCTCCAGCCGCTTTGCGTCTTACGCTACCCCCTCTGCGGGGGACAGCCCCCGCAACGCCCCCGGATCACAGCGGAGGACGTCATTGCGAAGTGAGCGGCAACATAGTTGCCGTGGGCGAAGCAATCCAGACAAAATGGTCATCCGCTGGATTGCTTCGTTCCACTCGCAATGACGAAGAATAACGGGGCGGTGTCGTCATTGCGAACCTGCGGCAACATAGTTGCCGTGGGCGAAGCAATCCAGACGAGGATCCCCACTGGATTGCTTCGGGCTCCGCCCTCGCAATGACAAGCGGTAGTGAACGGGCCTGTCATTGCGAACCCGCGGCAACATAGTTGCCGTGGGCGAAGCAATCCAGACGAAAAAGACCTCCACAACAGAACCTCCGACAAAAAAGTGCGAAAAAACGTCAAAAAACAAAAAATTTCTCTTGACTTTCCTCTATAAATTGTGTATATTTACGATATGAGTAAATGGGAATTCTTGAACAATGTCATAATCGGTTTCCCGCCGATGGCGCTTGCCCTTCTCTTGGCCGCCATCCTTGCCGCAGTGGTGGTCTGTATCGTGGGGTTCGCCAAGCATGGGGTCAACTTCCTGAAATACGGCTTCAAGCAGATGGCATTGGATGCTTCGCTGGAAAAGCGTTTCGATGAGTTGGGCGTAAGGATTGACTCTCTCGGCGCAAGGATTGATGCTCTCGGTGTGCGGCTTGACAAGATTGAAGTCAATCACTTTGGGCATCTTAAAAGTTACCTCGGCGTTCTGAACGGGATACTTCTTGACAAGAACGTGATAGACAACGAGAGCAAGGCGCGGCTTGACAACGAGTTGCGCGATATGTAGCGGCCTGTCATTTTCTAAAAACCACAAGGGATGAGAATATCCCGGCCTTTGACCCCACCAACAAAAACCTTATTACCCACAAACCACCGCGTCTGTACGAACAAATCGTGTCATTCGTCATTGCGAGCGAGCCGCTTGTTAGAGCGGGCGAAGCAATCCAGACAAGATGGTCGTCCGCTGGATTGCTTCGCTCCGCTCGCAATGACGAAGTACTCGCTCGCAATGACGAGGGGCCCGCTCACCTCAACGAGGGACTCACCCGCAACGACGAAGCATAACGGGGCGGACCCGTCATTGCGAACCCGAAGGGCGAAGCAATCCAGACAAAACGGTCATCCACCGGATTGCTTCGCTCCGCTCGCAATGACGAAGGGCTCACTCGCAATGACGAGGGATTTGCTCGTTCAACGAGGGACTCACCCGCAATGACGAAGCATAGCGGGGCGGCACCGTCATTGCGAACCCGCGGCAACATAGTTGCCGTTGGTGAAGCAATCCAGACGAGGAACGCCTCCACAATAGAACCTTCTGAAAAAAAAATGCGAAAAATCGTCAAAAAAACACCAAAAAACGAACATTTCTCTTGACAAGCGTAAAAATAGGGTGGATACTGTACGTAGGATTGTTACCGGCGCAATACCGGGCATTACCTGTTTATGAACATGGACAATAACGGGTAGTGTGGATGACGAATATTCACGAACACAATAGGAGTATCTTCTCCGCTGAGGCCCGCCTTGTCTATCCCCGTTGGGAGACAGGGGTCCTGTTTTGGGAAACTGCGGACCGGGGAACCGGGACGTAAATATAAATTTGAGGAGTATGAAAATGGCAAAGGATTTTGGAAAGACGGCCCAGGGCGTGTTGGACGGCGTGGGCGGCAAGGAGAACGTGAAGAGTGTTGTCCACTGCATAACACGGCTTCGGTTCACGCTGGTTGACAGCGCAAGGGCAAACGACGACGCGGTGAGGGAAACTGCGGGCGTGGTGAGCGTGGTCAGGGCGGGCGGATTGTACCAGGTGGTCATCGGGAACGATGTACGCGAGGTCTTCGAGGAGCTTGAAAAGAGAGGTGTTCCCACCGGCGAAGGTGACTTGGGAGGGGGGGGGGGTCTCCGTAGAGAAGCAATCCCTCGGCAATATGCTGATCGGAACGATTTCCGGCGTGTTCGGACCGATCATACCGGGCTTGATGGGCGTAGGGCTTATCAAGGCTATCATTGCTATTCTTGGTATGATCTTTCCCGCTTGGGCGGCTTCCGGCGATATGTCCTATGTGATCCTTGATGCCGCAGGGGATACACTGTTATATTTTTTCCCGATTTTTACCGCCATGTCGGCGGCGAACAAATTCGGACTGAACCCCACTATCGGCATGATTATCGGCGGCGCACTGGTGTATCCGACCATTGTCGAACATTATCCGTTTGGCCCGTGGGGTGTTGAAAAAATCTTTGGCATGGACATTCTGGTCATGATGCGCTATTCGGGGACGATCCTTCCGTCAATCATAGCGGTTTACGGGGCAAGCAAACTGTACCGGAAAGTGCGGGCGGTTCTGCCATCGACGGTCAAAAGTTTCTTTGCGCCCCTTATTACCTTGCTGGTTATGATTCCGCTTACGTTCTTTGTGGTGGGGCCTGTTTTTGGCGCCACCGGTCTGGGAATCCAGATGGGCGTAAGACAACTCCTCGCCATTCAATACATCGGGGCGATACTTTTGGGCCTTATCCTCGGCGGCTTTATGCAGGTGCTCGTGATTTTCGGGCTTCACTGGGCAATCGTCGCGCTTGCCATTATAGAGATGTTGCAGGTCAACCCGGTCTGGCAGGCCAATGTCATAACGACATACCCCTACACCCAGATCGCCGCTCTTACGCAGGTCGGCGCGATTTTCGCTATGGTGGTCAAGACCAAAAACAAGGAACGCAGATCCGCCGGTATCGCTGCGGGTTTCAGCGGTATTGTCGGCATCACGGAACCCATCATCTACGGGTTTACGCTTCCGAAGAAAACGCCCTTTATCATGGCCTGTATATCCGGCGCGGTCAGTTGCGCTCTGGCCGCCTTTGCGGGAAACTTCATCTCGGACGGACACGGCATCGCGGGACAGCTTGCCGGTTCGGGCGTTTTTGCCCTGGCCGGATATTTTATCCCGGGTTTTGCCGGGTCCACGATGAACTTCCTGATTGGCGCGGGGGCAAGCGTTCTCGGCATCGTCGGGGCCTTCATTTTAGTCTACTTCACCTACAAGCCCGACGCGGCGGAATTGCAAACGGCGGAAGAGGTCGTCATCGACACGTCAAAGGTCAACATTGCGGCGGCGAAGAAAGTCTACGCCCCGGTAAAGGGCCGCGTTCTCCCCATCACCCAGTCCGCCGATCCCGCTCACCGGCAGGAAGCGGTCGGGAAAGGCGTGTGCTTTATGCCGCTGGGCGGGAAAATCTACGCGCCGTTTGATGGGACGGTCGAGATGGTCTTCGACACGAAGCACGCGATCAACATCAAGTCCCCCGACGGCGTGGAAACACTCATCCACTGCGGCATCGACACGGTGAAGCTGGGCGGCAAGGGCTTTACGACCCACGTGAAGGACGGCGAGGCGGTCAAAGCGGGCCAACTCATTCTCGAATACGACAAAGACATCATCGCGCGGGCCGGATTCAACCTTGAGACGCAGGTTGTTATCACCAACTCAGGCGACTACGAGGCCATCACCCAAGCGAAAACCGGGGATTGCAACGTGGGCGATGTGATTCTCTACGTGGAATGATGGAAAAGGAAATGGGAAGATGAGCAGATCAGAACGAATCGGCGTGGGAGCCGGTACGATAGAAGGTAACGGAACCGGCTTCCGGTCTCACTTTGTAAATCAACAGCCAATCGTCTTCGATATGGCATTCCTGCTTGCCCGTGTATTCGCCGTGGAGCGGATGGTTGCGGAGCGCGGGCGGAAGCGGTTGTTCATCCTGAATACACTCCATCACCGCCTTCAAATCGGCTATGTTCTTGCCACGCCGTTTCATCAGCGTAAGTTCTTTTTTGAACCTGTTGGTGAGGATAGGCTCAAGCATGGCTCACAACCCCAGTTCTTTCCAAATTTCGTCAACGGAATGGTAGCGGTTCGCCGGAATCTCTCCCCGCTCCATGGCGTCGCCCTCCTCAAACGCGGCGATGGTCCCGGCATTGAAGCGAGGCTCCCCGGTAACGGGATCGGCGTATATGGCGCAAATGGGGCAGGATTTCCCGGCGGCGGGTTTCGGTTCCGCCGCTACGGGCCTGAACTCAAGCACGACCCGCCCCGCCGGAACTTCGGGCGGTACGTCAATGGTCAATCGGCGGCTGGGGGGTATCTCGACAGTTTGTTCTGCGTACATAAGGAAAAGTATAGCATAAAAGGAGGGAAAAGGCAATGGGATAATAGGCGAGAGAAGCGAGGCGAATGCTTAAATCCGGCGGATATTCGGTATGCGGGATTCGGGCGCATACGGCGTATACGGGTAGAAAAAAAAGTTATGCGACAGCGGAAAACTGAAAATCAACGCATAACAAAAACTTTTAAGGAGAATTTATATGAAACGGTTTATTATGAAAAGAATCAGTGTTGTTCTGTCGGTTTTAGTGACGGTCTACGGGCTTTACGCGCAGGACGGGCCGCCGCCTCCCGACTGGTCGGTGACGGTCAGCGGTTATGGCAAGGGCGCTTTTACGCCAATCCAGTACGCGGGCGAAAGCAAGGACGCCTCCGGCAATAAAACGGCCGCCCAGACATATACCGGACTTGGCGCGAGCTGGGGTTTTCAGTATCCCAGTCTTGGATTGACGGTAAACGCCGGATCCGAAACGATTGGCGTTCATGCCGACGTGCAGTTTGACAAGACGGGCATCGCGGTGGGCAATAACGGTTATGCGTATGTCAAACCGTTCGGCTTTGTTTCAATGAAATTCGGCAAATATATTGACGGAACATTGGGCGGAAAAGTCGGCGGTACGGATTTCAGCACCTTTGTATTGCCGGAAAAGGGGGAGGACAATATTTTCACCCGGTTCCTTTCCAGTGAAAATACCTCCGCTAATGCGGGGTACGAGACATCTATTACTGTCGATGGGAATTCGGGGAAGGCCGAAAAGGGGGTTTTGTTGTTTCTGACGCCCATAAAAGGTCTGACGCTCGGCCTTAATCTGCCAAGTATGGGACAGGCGGTTTCCGGCGCGAATACGTTCCCGTGGGGAGACAAGCAGACGGCGGCGGAATACGTGTGGGGCAATGCCCAGGCTACGGCCGGTTATGCAATTGAGGGAGTCGGCCTCGTCCGGGCGCAGTATGTCGGGGTCAAGAACGGGGTTGTTAACGCCGGAGAATGGAAACTGGAGGATTATGTTGGCGGCGCGCCCAATTCGCGTGTTGAGGCGGCGTTTGCTTATACCGGTGTACAAGGGCTCACCCTTGATGTGGGCGGTAAGTACTATCTTCCCACAGACGGCACGTACACCGACCATGGCGATGTCCGGTCCGATTACGCGAGAGGTGTCGTTCTCGCTCTTGGGGCGCAGTACAACGGCGGCGGTTTTGGCAAGGGTAGCTATACCATTGAAGGGAGAGTTGACGGCGCTTTTGGAGGGAAATACAAGGTTACTCCCTCCGGGGCATCGTCCGCGCAGGATGCGGAAAACGGCATTAATCTCAACGCCCACCTTTCGCCGTCTTATAATCTCGGTGTTTGTACCATAGGCGGGGATTTTGGCTTTGAGCTGCAAAGCGACAACAAAGTTGGCGGAACTGAAGACAAAGCCGGTTACACCCGCTTGGGTGCCGGCATCTGGTTTCAGAAAGATCTGGGTGTCGCAAAATACATAAAAGCCGGAGTGGGGGCCGCTCTTCCTTACACGGATAACGCCGATAACGAACACGGTATTGTTATCAGTGTCCCGATTATCTTTCAGTACATTTTCTTCTGAGGGATGAGGCGACGAAGCAATCCAGAGAAACAGTCGTGGAGTTTGCGATAAGCGGGCTACGCCCGCCGCAAACTCCTTCGCCCGCTCTCACGAGCGGCTCGCTCGCAATGACGAGGGGCAGTAAACGGGTCCGTCATTGCGAGGAGGCGGCAGATTGCCGACGACGAGCAATCCAGACGGGGGAGGCCCGCTGGATTGCTCCGCTCGCAATGACGGGGGCGGTGAGTGGAACGAGAGATAAAAGACAAGAAGTGGTCAATAAGGGAGAAGTATGAACGGGTTAACGGTACAGATCCAGCCTCATGCTGATGGTTTTACGGCGTTTGCCGGAAAACTCGATGTTGGGGACAAAGCCGTTCTTTTGGTAAAAGGCCAGCACACCCGCGTCATGCTCAATATCCGCGTCCACAGTGAGAAAGCGGGCGGCGCAACAGGGGTTGATATTGTCATAGGCAACTATTCCGGCTTGAAAGATCATATACGTACCCAGCCCCCGGTATTTTTGCCGGAATGTTTCAGCAACCGCCAGTTTAGCGATTTTCAGGGCGGGAATGGTTTTGAAGGGGTAGTGCAGTTTATGCAGTTCTTTTTCGGCGTTGGACAACTTCACCGCGTCAGCAATGAGCGACATATACGCTCCAATCTCCCCGTCTGTTTCCTCCCGCAAGAGCCACGTAACGGCAACATGGTCGGTCTGGGTGCGGAGCGCTTCCTCCCGCAGGTAGGCGGCGTATTCGGGAACGGCGCAACGGAACGCCCCCACCGGAGCATCCGCTGTCAGTCGTTTCAGACGGAAATAACGGTCGCCGTTTTTTTCGGTAATGACAATCGGCGCACTCATTTTTCCCAGCCGGGCTTGGTGGTCTTCCATGCTCTTCTGAGATGCTTGTTCCGCTCCTCAATCCGTGCGTATACCTCCGGCGGTATCGGCTCTCTGATCTGGGCTATCACCTCGCGGATGATGTTAATGTCTTTAATCTCGGTCGGCTGGACCGGCTTCCATTTCCATTTGGTTCCCATAATTTCCTCCGTGTATAAAGATACCATGAAAGGCAGGGAACGTCAAGCGTTTACGCACGTTTGCGCGTATTGCGCGAATGGATAGGAGCATTGAACAGGGAGAATGTCGTGTTGTGGAGACCACGCGTTCTGTTACTATCATTTTCCAGTCTCCATGTACTATTCTTAATTCTCCAGAGGGGATTTCCCCTTTGAGAAATATTTTTTTATGAGGAGGGAGAACATGAGTTTTCCAAAAGAGTTTTTGTGGGGCGGCGCGATTGCCGCTAATCAGGCGGAAGGCGCGTATCTGGAGGACGGAAAGGGACTTTGTACGGCCGAAATTTTGCACGGTGGGAAGCGGCGGCTGACGGAATTTTTTGACCCGTCGGCGTTGCGGAAAAACATCGAAGCGCAGGAAGGGTTTTTCCCGTCCCGCGAGGCGATTGATTTTTATCACCGCTACCAAGAGGACATCGCGCTCTTTGCCGAGATGGGGTTCAAGGTGTTTCGTACATCGATCAACTGGAGCCGCATCTTTCCCAACGGGGACGACGCGCAGCCAAATGAGGCGGGGCTCGCGTTTTACGACCGCCTCTTTGACGAGTGCCGCAAGCACGGCATTGAACTGCTGGTAACGGTCTCCCATTACGAGATGCCGCTTGCGCTCACGAAGAAGTTCAACGGCTGGGCGAGCCGGGAATTGATTGCTCTGTTCGAGCGTTACTGCCGCGTAATTTTTACCCATTACCGGGAAAAGGTCAAATACTGGATCACCTTTAACGAAGCGAACATGATTCTGAATATTCCCGTTTTTGGCGGCGGGCTTATCATCGACGACCCGGCGCAAAAACAGCAGTTGATGTACCAAGCCTGCCATAACCAGTTGGTAGCGAGTGCCGCCGCCATCAAACTGTGCCGCCAAATCTGCCCCAGCGCGAAAATCGGTACGATGGTCGCCGCGTTTACCACCTATCCGTATTCGTGCCGCCCGGAGGACGTTCTGGCCAAGAACGAAATTGACAAGAAGTGGCTGTTTATTACCGATGTTCAGGCGCGGGGCTCGTATCCCGCATACATCAAACGCTTCTTTGCGCGGGAAAACATTCGGCTTGAAACGGGGAAAGATGATGAAGCGGTTTTGCGCGAAGGAACCGCTGATTTTATCGCGTTCAGCTATTATTTATCGGCGGCGATCTCAACGGATCCGTCCCACACCGCCAATAAAACGTCCGGCAATCTGTTTGGGGGAACGCTCAACCCGTACCTCAAGACTTCCGACTGGGGCTGGCAGATTGACCCGCTGGGACTGCGCTACACGTTGAATCTCCTCTACGACCGCTACCAGAAGCCGCTGTTTATCGTGGAGAACGGCCTCGGCGCGAAAGACGTGGTCGAGGCGGACGGCTCGATCAACGACGATTACCGCATCGACTACCTGCGCGATCA